>JAESSL010000227.1 GCA_016764135.1 Alphaproteobacteria bacterium | reverse complement strand
GAGCGGTTGGCGAAGATTGATGCGCTTGGCGTCGGCGGCGTCATTCTCCAGTTCCGCGTCGGGCCATCACCTTACGAACTGACGGAAAACAATATCCGTTTGTTCATGGAAAAGGTCGCGCCAGAATTTCCAAAGCGGGTCGCTGCAGCGTGACCCAATAACCATGATACCGCCGCTTCGGACATAAATCGGGACGCCCGAACCCGGCTGCAACTAATAACTCGATCCACCCTGGAGGGGTTCATGGCTGACGGCGATTACGGCGCCTATAACATCGAGGACCTTCGCCAGATGGCGAAAAAAAAGCTGCCCCGAGGTGTTTTTGAGTATATCGACCGAGGTGCGGAAGATGAAATCGCACTCCGGCACAATCGCGAAGTATACCGTTCCCTCAAGATCAGGAACCGTGTTTTGGTGGATGTGTCGAAGCGCTCGACCACGACCAGAATATTTGGCCGCGAGATCGCCATGCCCTACGGAATATCGCCAACTGCGTCGGCGGGTCTGATGAGCGAGGGCGGCGAAGTGGGGTTGGCCAGGGCGGCGGCGCAGATGGGCGTACCCTGCACGGCGGCGACGAATTCACTGACCTCGGTCGAGGAATTATATGAGGCGGGCGACGGCAATATCTGGTTTCAACTCTACATGTGGAAGGATTTGGGTCTGAGGGAGGCCTTCGTCGAGCGGATAAAGGCGGTCGGAATCGAAACGTTGCTGGTGACCGTCGACGGTTCGGTTGGCGCCAATCGCGAACATGACCGCAAGAACGGTTTTTCAATGCCGCTGAAATATACGCCAACGCTCATTGCACAGGTGCTGGCGAACCCCGGTTGGTGTCTGCGTGTTCTCGCGCCACAATTTTTGAAACGCGGCGTGTTCAAAAAAGCCAATTACCCGCCGGAACTGGCGAGCAGACTTACAGACAAATATGTTGATCACGAACATACCAAATCCGACAACCAGTGTTGGGATGATATCAAGCGAATTCGGGATATGTGGCCGGGGAATTTATTGGTCAAGGGATTGCAAAGCTGGGAAGACGCGGTAATCGCCGCCGATATCGGTCTTCAAGGAGTCGTCTTGTCGAATCACGGCGGGCGTTATCTCGACTCCGCGCCCGCGCCCATACAAATTATTCCCGAGGTTCGCGCCGCCGTTGGCGATCGCCTGAAAATCATTGTCGATAGTGGAGCCAGACGCGGGTCCGACATTATCAAGGCCCTCGCCCTTGGTGCGGATATGGTCATGTCTGGCCGACCGACACTCTATGGTTCCGCCGCCGCCGGGGAGGCTGGTTCGTACCGCGCCCTCGAAATATTTCAAACTGAAATGGATCGTGTCATGGCGCAGCTCGGCCTCAATAGCGTTGATGAAATTGGCCCACACATATTCTGGAATCCGCCCGATTGGGCGCCGCCGTCGAGGGTGTGACGGATGGCCGCTGTCAGGGGGCGCTGATCGCAGACATAGGCGCCCGCGCGGTTTTTGGGTTTAATCGACGGATGCTCTGAGGCGCTCCGGTGAGCCTAGATAAATCGACGCCGCCGAGGCCACAGGTTTGCGTCACGGGGTCGCGATATGTCCCGAGCAACCCGAGAACGTCCTAGCCATCATCATCAGCGCGGCGCTTGTCGCCACCATATAAATCATCTGGCATCCGTCGGCGATCCGGTCCGAAATAATTTGCGGATCTGAAATGCCTCGTCGGCGTTTGAAGCATTGACGAAATTCTGTCTTTCAACGAATTAACCGAAAATGGCCTCTGAATAACAAAGTCGGCGCCAAGATGGACCGCCGACATTAGGTTTTGCTTCGTCACTTCGGCCATCATCCCAAGTATAGGCAACCCGACGGCGTGGGCGTTTTGGGAGTTGCGGATACTATCCATAAACTGTTTTGTGCTCGCCTGATGATTTGTGCTTTCAAGATTAATCACCGCCATAGAAAGACGATTGCCGATAACTGTTTTAATCGCGGCGTCCGGTGAAGCGGTGGCGAATGTTTCGCCCACTTCAAGATTATCGAGCAGTTCACGAACAAGTTTGGCCCGATCAAAGTTCTGATCGAAAACCAGGATGCTTAAATTTGAAAACTCAAGAGCCGCCATGTGTAATTTTCCTGACTCAAATTTCAGGGTTTCTTACTTGTCCGCCTGAAATCAGCGCCTTTCAGGATCATGTCCACGCTCTCACCGTCGCTTGATAAGGGTATATCGACGGCTTCGAACGACAAGTAGGGTTTAAAGGCATGGACCATTTCGCCATACGCTCTAAACGGGATCTTTTCGTCAATATTTCTTTTATAGGTTTCTACGGCTTTAGTATAGAAGTCAGAATCGTAAATTTCGTCCAGGTACTTTCCGGTCGAATCCCGATCCAGTACATTGGTGATATGTGAGCCAATCAGACGGTATCGAAAACGAAGAGGTTGGCGTTCCACATCGATCAAGACAACCCGGCCGCCAAATTGCATGAATTCCTCAGCTTGAAAGTCTGACCTCGACGGAATTTTACCGTCCCGCATCTTGCTCCGCCATAGCGCCAACAGGTCAACGAGATATGGAGAGTCCAGTGACAGGTCGTCGTTGATGAAACGCCAGTCGGTGTATGCTTTCAGTATTCTCATTCTGGCGTTATTCCGAACAATATATTGTTCTTTGAGGTCACTAAAATTTCAAATGCCGGAGAGTGTTAACGGTGTGGCGTCGTGCGATCTAATCGAAAACGATATGAAAAATCATATTAGGTTCACCAGCAATGTAAATCTAGCGCTGGTTCTCGCTTTAGGGGAGTTTGTTCTCTCGCTTTAAAATTGGCGCAAAGCCCCTTTCGTCGTTGTCGGGGTTCCCATACGATTTGGCGCGATGCAAACAGCATCTTGAGTATTTTTGAATTTAGTCGCGGCGCCGGTTTCGCCAAGGAGTGATACTTCCATGCCAATCCACGCCGCTGTCGCTGGTTGCGATGTTGCGCCCTACGATGTTGAAATCGATGCTCGAAAGTGTCTGGCCTACGCCGCCGGCATGGGTGAAACCGCTGACGTTTATTTGGACGATGCGCGCCCCGGCGGCATTGTGGCGCCGCCGGCGATGGTCGTTTCGCTGGAATGGCCAGCGTCGCGCGATATTCGAACCATGCCGGAATTCGGCGCGACACCGGAGGAGCGGCGGCGCGGCGTGCACGCGGTTCAGGATACCCGGTTTCATCGGCTGATCCGTCCTGGCGAAGGAATCCGCATCACCGGAAAGATTGTCGCCGTCAAAAGTATCCGGCCGGGTGCGTTGACGATGACCCGCATCGATCTGACAGCATCCTCGGGCGAACCCGTCGCCACGACCTACACGACCGTGATTTCCCGGGGCGTTGCGGTTGCGGGCGAAGACAGAGTTATCGAAGAAGCCCCGGAATGGCGCGACGACGCCGTGACGGGAGATTGGGTCGAGGTCGCGATTCCAATCGCGCGAGAGCTGCCGCACATCTACACGGAATGCGCCGATATCTGGAACCCGATCCACACCGAGCGGGCGGCGGCGCTGGCCGCTGGTCTGCCGGACATCATTTTACACGGCACCTGCACTTGGGCGCTGGCGGTCCGGGAGGTTGTTGCGGATCTTCTCGGCGGAGATCCCGGGCGCCTCGCGCGTTTCACCGGCCGCTTTACCGGCATGGTCATTCCGGGCACGACGATCATTGTTCGGTACGCTGCGACCGATTGGGGCGCGCGTTATGAGGTGATCGCCGCGGATGGCTCCAAGGCGATCAGCGACGGGCGGGCGCTTTTTCGCAGTTAGTGTATAGGGGGCCAAAAGCGCTATTTTGCGAATAGGATTTCGGACTTTAATCTCCGACCTGACGCGTTAACGCGCGGCGCTGATTCGGATTTCGACCAGGGCTTCCTCTGTCGACATATCGGCGCGCAGGCAGGAGAACGTTGGTGGGTCTTCGCGGTCAATCCAGTCGTTCCACATCTCGGTCAGGACGGCAAAGTCGGTCATGCGTTTAAGCCAGATTTGCGCCGTCAGTAATTGCGACTTATCGGAGTCCGCCTCCGCCAGATATCCATCAAACGCCGTCAGGACCTGATTGATCTGACCTTTGATATCCGCGCTGCGGTCGCGCGCCGTGGTGCAGACGGTAAACCAGTCGCCTTGCGCCATGCCCAGACAAATTCGCGGGCGGCCTGGCGCGTCAATAATTCCATATCTTTCAATACCCATGGCTCAAGCCTCAATCACGGCGGTGACCTGAACTTCCACCAAAATGTCCGGTCGGGATAGCTCGCCACTAACGCAAGCGCGGGCGGGCGGGGTGGCCGGGTCCACCCAGGCGTTCCAGACGTCGTTCATCTCGGCGATGAGCATCATGTCCGCAATCCAGACTTGGGCTGTCAGTATCTTTGATTTGTCGCTGCCGGCTTTCGCCAGATAGGCGTCGATGATGGTCAGGATTTCACTCAATTGATCGCCAACCCCGTGATCGCCGACCCCCTTTGCAAGGTTTTGCGCCGTGATGCCCGCGAGATAGATCTTGTCGCCATGGATCACGCAACGGCTCATGATGGGCCCCGGCGCGGCGGTTATGTCAAAGCGTTGGATCGTCATTTGTCGGGTTGCTCCCATACGGCTGCCAAAATAAATTTTATCATAGGCCGGTCAGGCGGCGTTGTAATGGCGTTCTCGGTCTCGAGCGCCTCGGAGCGTTTGCAGGATTAAATTTGCAGGGGTCGAGATGCTTGTTGCCGCGCGCTGGAGACACCCTTGAGTGGGATATTTCGAGGGATGGCTGATTGGCGCCGTGTTGATATTCATCGCTTTTAATTTTACCCTTATTTTTTGTCCGGCTTTCAGTTCTTGAAGACCCAGCCGGAACAGTTTGAAATTTCAAGGGAAGAGAGATCGCTATGAAAGCGGATTATGTCATTGTGGGTGCGGGTTCGGCTGGCTGCGTACTGGCGAACCGACTGACGGAAGACCCCAATACGCGCGTAATCCTGCTGGAGGCAGGCGGTAAGGACTGGAACCCGCTGATCCATATCCCGGCGGGCTATATCAAGCTTCTGGAGCACCCCAAGGTGACCTGGGGCTTCAAGGCCGATAAGAATTCGGGGTTGAATGGCCGCGAAATCCCCTATCCTCGCGGCAAAGTGCTGGGGGGATCGAGCTCGATCAACGGCTTGATTTATATTCGCTCTCAACCAGAAGATTACGATCACTGGTCTCAGATGGGCAATCGAGGCTGGGGGGCGTCGGATGTCTTTCCGTATTTTCGCAAGTCGGAAAACTGGGACGGAAAGGCCGATGACGTGCACGCCAAGGGCGGGCCTTTGTTTACGTCGCTCACGCGCGACCAACCCGAGCTGTGTCAGGCCGCAATCGACGCGGGCGAGGAATTGGGCTGGGAGTTTCGCGGGGATCTGAATGAT
>JAESSL010000226.1 GCA_016764135.1 Alphaproteobacteria bacterium | reverse complement strand
TGCCCTGGCAGCTTGTGGTTGGTCCTCGCGGTCTTAAAAATGGCGTCGTGGAATTGAAATCACGCGCCACGGATGAGCGGGAAGAAATGACGCTCGAAGCCGCCTTAAAGAAGCTATTGGCCTGGCGAAATTATTTTAATTCAGTTTCATGAATTTAACCTGTAATTCCTTGGAAAATATACCAGAATGATGTTTTCTCCCTTTGAAAGGTTGGTCGCCGGTCGATATTTAAGATCTCGACGTCAGGAAGGCTTTATTTCCGTAATCGCCTGGTTTTCATTGATGGGCATCACGCTGGGCGTCGCGACTCTAATAATTGTAATGTCGGTGATGAATGGGTTTAGAGAGGAGTTGTTCTCTCGAATTTTGGGCCTGGGCGGTCATATGAGCATTATGAGCGTTGATAAAACCTTCCGAGGCTATGACGCCATCGCTGACAAGGTGCGAGCTATAGAGGGCGTTGTATCCGTTACCCCGCTTGTCGAGGGACAGGTAATGGCGACCGCAAATGGGATCGCGTCGGGCGCGCTTGTCAGAGGGGTTCGCGCCGTGGATTTCTCTGCTAGACCGATTTTGGCCAACGCGATTGTTGAAGGTAGCCTGGATCAATACGCCGCCGGAAAGGGCGTGATTTTGGGAAGCCGCCTGGCCGGGCGGATGGGCGTGCGCGTTGGCGACAAGGTGACGCTCATTTCTCCCAAAGGGAATGTAAGCGCCTTTGGCACGGTGCCGCGGATGAAAGCGTACCCGATTGTGGCCATTTTCCGCATTGGCATGTACGAGTATGACAACAGTTATATTTATATGCCGCTCAAAAATGCTCAGGTGTTTTTCAAAAAGAAAAACGCGGTGTCCGTGCTAGAGATCATGACAGAGGATGCTGACGCTATTGGCGTTATGCGGGGCCGCCTTAACAGGGTTCTGGGATCCAATGTTCATGTATTGGATTGGCAGCAGGTGAATTCAAGCTTCTTTACGGCGTTGCAGGTTGAGCGCAACGTCATGTTTATCATTCTGACGCTGATTATCCTCGTGGCCGCCTTTAATATTATTTCCAGTCAGATCATGCTGGTGAACGACAAAGGGCGTGGGATCGCGATCCTTCGCACCATGGGCGCAACGAAAGCCATGATTTTGCGGATATTTTTCATGACCGGCGCCAGTGTCGGATTGATTGGTACGACTCTGGGGGGTGTGCTGGGTATTGCGTTTGCGTTGAATATTGAAAGTATTAGACGCTGGATTGAAGGTTTGACTGGTTCTGACCTGTTCGCGGCGGAAATTTACTTCCTGTCCCAACTTCCCGCGGTCATCGATACCAATGAGGTCGTGACGGTCATTGTCATGGCGCTGATTTTATCGTTTCTGGCGTCGATTATCCCAGCGCGCCGGGCTGCGCGTCTCGATCCGGTTGAAGTGCTTCGATATGAATGATCAAGCATCGCAATTGGCGCGTGCGCCAGCCCTTGTGCTGGACGCTGTCACGCGCGCGTACCGGTTTGGCGATAATGTGCTCGAAGTGTTGCGAGGCGCTGAACTTACGATAAAAAGCGGTGAACTCGTGGGGCTCGTCGGTCCTTCGGGATCCGGGAAATCGACCTTACTGCATATCGCAGGTCTTCTTGAATCGCCAGATTCCGGGGATGTTTGTATTGCAGGTCGATCCAGCAAAACCATGACGGACAATGAACGCACGTTAGTGCGCCGGAATGATATCGGGTTTGTCTATCAATTCCATCACTTATTACCCGAATTTTCAGCCCTGGAAAACGTCATGTTGCCGCTTCTGATTTCGGGCCTGAAACGCAAAACCGCCCGGGAAAAAGCGCAACACCTTATCGAAGCCGTCGGTTTGTCTGATCGAGCTAGTCATCGACCGGCGCGTTTATCCGGCGGTGAGCAACAACGCGTTGCGCTGGCTCGCGCATTATCGAACGAACCGCGCGTCCTGCTGGCGGATGAACCGACCGGAAACCTGGATGCCCGCACGTCGGACGAAGTGTTTGAATTGTTGACGTCACTGGTGCGTGCGACCAGCCTATCGGCGCTTGTCGCAACGCATAATCTGGACCTGGCTTCAAAAATGGACCGAATCGTCACACTTGAAGGCGGCCAGTTAATCTCAGCGTAAATTATGCGTGTGTCTGACGGCGATTTCTCCTGTGCGCAACGCCTTATGCGCCAACGCCTTACGGATGTGCCAATTTTGTTCCTCTGGCGCCACGACGGCGCCGATGTAGGGTAATGTCATGACGAATTCAAATTTTGTACATCTACACGTCCACGACGCCTTTTCCTTGTCGGAGGGGGCGATCAAGGTTCCCGATCTTGTCAAGTTGTGCGCGGGACACAATATGCCCGCGATTGCGGTGACGAATACGGGTAATATGTTTGGCGCGCTGGAATTTTCCCTTGCGGCGAAAGCGGCGGGCGTTCAGCCCATTATCGGATGCCAAATTTCATTGCTTCGGGAATATGGCGAGACCCGTGGCGTCCAAACGGGCGATGCGCTTGTTTTGCTGGCGCAGTCGCAGGCCGGTTACCTGAATCTGCTGTCTCTTGTGAGCAAATCATTCCTGGATTCTGCAGGGGAGGACGCTCCACAAATTTCGTTTGCGGATCTGAAAGCGAAAAACGAAGGGCTGATCGCTTTGAGCGGTGGATTTCAGGGACCTGTCGACAGAATGTTGCGGGATGGACAACAAGAGTTCGCCGAGGCTGCTCTGGACCAGCTCGCCTCTATTTTCGGGGACAGGTTCTATATTGAGTTAATGCGGCATGGCGTGCCCGAGGCGGATCAAATCGAGTCTGACCTGATCGAATTCGCTTATTCGAAAAACATTCCGCTGGTCGCGACGAACGATATTTACTTCGCTGATAAGGAAATGCAGGAAGCGCATGACGTTTTGTTATGCGTTGCGGCAGGGGCAACGGTTTCGCGCACGGAGCGTCGCCGCGTCACGGTCGAGCACCGTTTTAAATCGAGCGAGGAAATGGAGTCGCTCTTCGCGGATTTGCCCGAAGCGCTTCTAAATACATCAGTAATTGCGCGACGTTGCGCTTATATGAGCGAAACCCATGCGCCAATACTGCCAACCTATCCAAAGTTGGAAGGCCGTAGTGAGATTAAGGCGCTTCGACAAATGGCGGCCGATGGGCTGAAAATTCGGATGAGCTCGCAGGTCGTCCCGCCTTCAGCGACGGATGCAGAGCGCGCTACACTCGAAAACCCCTATTTTGAAAGACTTACGTTCGAGTTAGGCGTTATCGAGAGTATGGGGTTTCCGGGTTATTTCCTGATTGTCGCCGATTTTATCCAATGGGCTAAATCTCGTGACATTCCCGTTGGCCCGGGACGTGGGTCCGGGGCAGGATCGGTAGTCGCCTGGTCACTCACAATCACGGATTTGGACCCGCTTCGTTGGGGATTGCTGTTTGAACGGTTTTTGAACCCGGAACGTGTCTCCATGCCGGATTTCGACATCGATTTTTGCAAGGATCGCCGGGATGAGGTCATCCAGTATGTTCAGACCGAATACGGCGCTGACCGGGTCGCGCAAATCATCACATTCGGAAAACTCGAAGCGCGGGCTGCATTGCGCGATGTTGGCCGCGTGCTGGAAATGCCGTATGGCCAGGTGGACCGGATCAGTAAACTGGTGCCCAACAATCCGGCTAATCCGGTAAGTCTTCGACAGGCGATCAACGACGAGCCCATGTTGCGGCAATTACGGGAT
>JAESSL010000225.1 GCA_016764135.1 Alphaproteobacteria bacterium | reverse complement strand
CGGAAACGATCTTCATTCCGGGCCTTGTGTACCGGACCGGCGCCTATGCGCCCAATGGCGTGCCATTCGCCAACGGCTTCAAGGATTACATCACGCTTATCAATGAGCGCGACGGCGGCGTCGGTGGCGTCAAACTGGTCTATGAAGAGTGCGAAACCGGCTACAACACCAAGGTCGGCGTCGAGTGCTACGAAAAAATGAAATCGAAAAACCCGGTTGTGGTTATTCCGAATTCGACCGGCATCACCTATCAGCTCATCCCAAAAACGGCGGTGGATAAAATCCCGCTCCTGACCATCGGTTATGGCCGGACGTCGGCGGCCGTGGGCTCTGTTTTCCCATGGGTCTTCAACTATCCCGCGACATATTGGAGCCAGGCGACGTCTGTTGTTCAGTACATCGCGGATCAGGTCGGCGGCTTGGACAAGCTGAAGGGCCAGAGGATCACCCATATCTATCACAACAGCGCTTACGGCAAGGAAGCCAACCCGACGTTGAAAGTGCTGGCGGAAAAATTTGATTTCAAGCTCACCTTGCTGGCCGTCGATCATCCTGGTCAGGAACAAAAAGCGACATGGCTGCAAATTCGCCGTAAAAAACCAGATTGGATCTTCATGTCCGGTTGGGGCGTGATGAATCAGGTCGCCATCAAGGAAGCCGCCGCCAACAACTTCCCGATGGATCATTCCATCGGCAACTGGTGGTCCGGGTCTGAAAACGACGTGGTGCCAGCGGGCATGGGGTCGCACGGATACAAATCCGCGACATTCCATCCGGCCGGCTCAAACACCAAAATGCATGATGACATGCGTAAACATGTCTATGCGAAGGGGCTGGGTTCTGGTGACGAATCCCGGATCGGCGAAGTGCTGTATCTTCGCGGCATGATCAACCATGCACTGGTTGTGGAAGCGATTGACCGGGCGCAGAAGCATTTCAAGGTCAAGGTGCCGAACGGCGAACAGATGCGGTGGTCGTTTGAACACCTGACGATGTCCCAAGCCGATTGGGCGCGTCTGGGCCTTACGGGCTTCCCGAATATCGATGTGACCTGCGACGATCACGAGGGCGCCAAGGGTGTGTTGTTCCAGCAATGGGACGCCAAAGCCAAGAAGTGGAATCTGGTCAGCGACTGGGTCCCGGTCATGCGCGATGTCGTTCGTCCGATGATGGAAGCCGACGCGGCCAAATACGCGAAGGAAAACAGCATCACCCCACGTAGCTGCAGCTGATCGGGCGTTTAAATCCGATTCAGACACAATCGTAATATTAACCTCTAACAAGGCCCATTATCGACATGCCAAATCTTTTGACCGTGAAAAACATCGAGGTGATCTATGATCACGTCATCCTGGTCCTTAAGGGTGTGTCGTTTGAGGTTCCCGAGGGGGGCGTCGTCGCCCTTCTTGGGGCCAATGGGGCCGGTAAGTCCACGACGCTAAAGGCCGTGTCCCGGTTGCTGGGCGCGGAACGCGGCGACGTAACCAAGGGTGTGATTACCTATGACGGGCAAGACGTCGCCGGTCTGGAGCCTGACGCCATGGTCAAGCGCGGCGTCATCCAGGTCATGGAAGGACGTCGTTGCTTTGAACATTTGACCGTTGAAGAAAACCTTATGACCGGGGCGTTCACCCGGGGCGGCGATCGTCAGGGCATCGCACAAGACCTTGAAATGGTTTATAATTATTTTCCACGGCTGCGAGAGCGTTACAAATCTCTCGCGGGCTATGTGTCGGGCGGCGAACAGCAGATGGTCGCCATTGGCCGTGCGTTGATGGCGCGGCCCCGACTGATTTTGCTGGATGAGCCCTCCATGGGGTTGGCCCCGCAACTGGTGAAGGAAATCTTCGAAATTGTCGCGCGCCTGAACAAGGAACAGAATGTTTCCTTCCTGCTGGCGGAACAAAATGTTTCCATCGCGCTGAGATATGCCGACACAGGCTACATTCTGGAAAATGGCCGCGTCGTGATGGAAGGCGACGCCAAATCATTGGCCGAAAACGAAGATGTGAAGGAATTCTATCTCGGCGTCAGTAAGGGCGATAAGGTCAGTTTCAGCGACACCAAACATTATCGGCGCCGCAAACGCTGGCTTGCCTGATCCGCTGATTGTGCGCCAGGATATTTGCATCACCGTTCCCGGTGGGATCGCAATCGCCCAATATTTAACACCGCGACATCACATCGACCCCGCCGCGCCCCTTTTGGTGTTTCTGCATGAGGGGCTCGGCTGTATTGGCATGTGGAAGGACTTTCCCACCGCGCTTGCGGAGGTGACCGGTTGTGCGGCGATCCTCTATGACCGTCCGGGGCATGGCCGGCTTGGCGCCGTCGCATCGCCGCGAGGCCCGGAATATTTTGAAACGGAAGCATTCGATGTGCTGCCTTCGGTGCTGGAGGTCGTTGGATCGATTGCGGGCATTTCAATTGCGCCGAAAAACATGATCCTGATTGGACATTCGGATGGGGGCACGATCGCCCTGCTCCATGCGGGTCGTTTTCCCGTTCGTGGAATTATCACCGAAGCGGCCCATGTCTTCGTTGAAGATATTTCGCGGCGCGGCGTCGAGAGCGCGCAGAAGATCTGGCGGGATACTGATTTTTCCGACCGGTTGGCGCGTTATCACGGGGAGAATACGAGGGCGATCTTCGAGGCCTGGTCGACGATGTGGCTCTCGGCCTGGTTTCGCGATTGGTCCATTGCGCCGGATTTGCCCAAAGCCAAATGCCCCGTTCTGGCGATGCAGGGTGACGACGACGAGTATGGCACAATGGCGCAGCTGGACGCCATTCAGCGCGGCGTCGCCGGGCCGGTGGAGCCTTTCGCTATCCCCGATTGCGGACACGCGCCGCACATTCAGGCGCGCGATGCGGTGTTGTCGGCGATGGTGAAATTTATCGCGCGCTTACCTGCGTGAAGGTTCGCCAAATCGCCGCATTGACGGGGTTTCCGATGCGACGGATACTCAGATTCAAGAAGAAGGATACCAATGAAAATGACCGACATTCATGATTGAATTCAGAACCAGCCCGGATCAATACCGGCATTGGGCCCTGAATGTTGATGGTCAGGTCGCGACCCTGACGCTGGATGTCGCCGAGGATGGCGGTCTGGTTCCAGGCTATGAGCTCAAGCTAAATTCCTACGATCTGAGCGTTGATATAGAGCTCTACGACGTTATTCAGCGATTGCGGTTTGAACATCCAAACGTTCGCGCGGTGATGATCGTCTCGGGTAAGGATCGAGTGTTTTGCGCCGGCGCCAATATCGCGATGTTGGGCCAGACAAGCCATGCGGCGAAGGTGAATTTTTGCAAGTTCACCAATGAAACCCGACTGGCGATGGAAGATGCGACCGAGCATTCCAATCAAACCTATATCAGCGTCATCAATGGCGTGGCGGCGGGCGGCGGATATGAACTGGCGCTGGCGACCGACCACATCATTCTGGTGGATGACGGGTCGAGCGCCGTGTCTTTGCCTGAAGCGCCGTTGCTGGCGGTGTTGCCCGGCACGGGCGGATTGACCCGCGTGGTGGATAAACGCCGGGTCCGGCGGGACCGGGCGGATTTCTTTTGCACCGTGACCGAAGGCGTGCGGGGCAAACGCGCGCTGGAGTGGAAGTTGGTCGATGAGTTGGCGCCACGCTCGAAATTAATGGAGGTCGCCCGCGCCAAGGCGGATTCGCTTTGCGATGATGCGACGGATGAAACTGGCGTTGCGCTGCCGTTGCTGGACCGAACAGTCACCGAATCGGGCTTAGGATATGGGACGCTTGATGTCGTGTTTGACCGGGATGGCGGCGTCGCGAACTTTACTGTGCGCGGACCTGCGGTTGATGCGCCGCAGGATATTGAGACGATGCTGGCGCAGGGCGCCGCATTCTGGCCTCTGGCGCTGGCGCGCGATCTGGACGACGCCATTTTATATCTGCGCGCCAATGAGACGACGCTGGGCGTCTGGGTGTTGCGCACCGAGGGCGATATAGATCGCGTCGCGGCGGCGGATTATGCGCTGGCGGATAATGCGGATCACTGGTTCTCGCGCGAGGTGACGTTGTACCTGAAGCGGGTTTTCAAGCGGCTGGATGTGTCTTCGCGCAGTCTGATCGCGATGATCGAGCCGGGCTCCTGCTTTGCCGGAACCCTGCTGGAACTCGTGCTGGCGGCGGATCAAAGTTACATGCTCGACGGCGTATTAGAGGGCTCGAACGCCACCCCGGCGGTTCTGCGTTTGACCGCACAAAATTTTGGATCGCTGCCCATGGGCAATGGCTTGTCGAGACTGCAAAGCCGTTTTCTGGACGATGACGAAGCGCTTGCGAAGGCGGCGTCGGCGGTTGGCGCAGATCTGGATGCGCTGGACGCGGAAGAGTATGGACTGGTGACGTTTGCGCCCGATGATATCGATTGGGAAGACGAAGTTCGTCTGGCGGTGGAGGGACGGGCCAGCCTGTCCCCTGACGCGTTGACCGGGTTGGAGGCGAACTTGCGCTTCGCCGGACCGGAAACCATGGAGACAAAAATTTTCGCCCGATTGACCGCGTGGCAGAACTGGATATTTCAACGACCCAATGCGGTAGGCGAGGATGGCGCGCTAGCCCTGTTTGGCACGGGCCGCCGTCCTGACTTCGACCGCAACCGGATATAACCTCGACGTCTAATACACGTGACGTCCATTACACACGACATCCAATACAAGAGTGTGAGCTTATGAATATCGACTACAACGAACGAATTCCGAACAATGTCGATCTGGCGAGCGACCGTCGGCTCTTGCGTGCGCTGGAACGCTGGCAGCCCGCCTATCTGAAATGGTGGGATGATATGGGACCGGTCGAATCCCAGGATATGGAAGTGTATTTGCGCACCGCCATCAGCGTTGAAAAAGACGGCTGGGCGAACTTTGGTCATGTGCGCATGCCGGATTACCGATGGGGCATTTTTCTGACTCCGCCGGAGCCGGACCGAAAAATTAATTTTGGCGCGCATAAGGGCGAGGCCGCCTGGCAATCCGTGCCCGGCGAGTATCGCTCTGAATTGCGACGTCTGATCGTGACGCAAGGCGACACCGAACCGGCCTCGGTGGAGCAGCAGCGTACGCTCGGACGCAGTTGCCCGTCGCTGTATGATCTCCGCAATTTGTTTCAGGTAAATGTAGAAGAAGGCCGCCACCTGTGGGCGATGGTGTATTTGCTACAGGCCTATTTTGGTCGCGACGGGCGGGAAGAAGCGGACGAGATGCTGGTGCGACATGCAGGCGATCCGGACCGACCGCGCATTCTGCAGGCCTTCAACGAAAAGACCGATGACTGGTTGTCGTTTTTCATGTTCACGTTTTTTCAGGACCGTGACGGTAAGTACCAATTGGCGTCTCTGGCGGAATCCGGATTTGATCCGCTATCGCGTACCTGCCGGTTTATGCTTACCGAAGAAGCGCATCATATGTTTGTGGGTGAATCGGGCATTATGCGGATCGTGCAGCGAAGCGCGGAATTAATGCGCGAGCATGACACCGAGGATATTCGCGCCTTCGGGGGGATCGATCTGGACACGATCCAGAAGTTCATGAATTTCCATTACAGCGTCTGTCTGGATTTGTTCGGGCAGGAACGCTCGACCAATGCGGCGAATTATTATTCGATGGGGCTCAAGGGTCGGTATCAGGAAACGCGGATCGACGATGATCATGTGCTGGAAACTTCAGTGTATCAGACGCCGGAACTTGTCGACGGCAAGGTCATTATGTCGGAGACCTCGGCGTTGACCGCGATCAACGAACGCTTGCGCCGGGAATACACAGTGGATTCCCAACGCGGCGTCAATCGCTTCAACAAGGTGCTGCAACACTTTGGAATTGAGCGCGAACTGACCTTGCCGCATGAGGCGTTCAACCGCGCGATTGGCGCGTTTCGAGGCGTCGAGGCGACGCCCGATGGCGACATCATCAGCTCGCCAAGATTCCATTATCACGAACCATCTGGCGAGAACGGTCGCGAAGCAGGGACAGGCTAAATCCGGTTTCGCCATTCGCAGACGTACTCG
>JAESSL010000224.1 GCA_016764135.1 Alphaproteobacteria bacterium | reverse complement strand
GGATTGGCGGACATGCGCGGCCGTCGACCCGGCCCCACCGCGGCGGCGTGATCCGGGTCCGTATGCGCGCGCGATCCCCATTGCGACGCGGTCAATCCGGTGCCCGGCGTAATGGGGCCGCTCGTCAACGGATCGCTGGGCGTGGCGGCGAACACATTGCCCTGGCTGTCGATCACATCCAGATGAGACGTCTCAAACGCCGGAACCTGTTCCGTCAAAGAACTCCCGGCGGGAAGCGTCGAGGGGTCCGGGCGCCAACGCGGCGGCGTGCGACCCGCAATCTCGCCAGCGGGCGGCAATTCCGGCCACGCCACGTCCGGTCGCAACGCGTCCCGGCGACTCCGGGTATAATCCTCAGACAGTAATTCCATCATCGGCACATCGACAAAATTCGGATCGCCGTAATAGAATTCCCGATCCGCCGCCGCCAGTTTTAACGCCTCACAGAGAGTGTGGACATAATCCGCTGAATTGTGACCCATCGCCTTCAGGTCAAAACCGTTGAGAAGGTTCAGCGCCTGAAGGATCATAGGCCCCTGACTCCACGGGCCGCACCCGTACAGCTCGATATCGCCAAATTTAATCTGGCAGGGCGTCTCTATCTCCGCGCTGTAATCCGCCAAATCCTCCATTGTCATCAAGCCGCCTTCTTCCGCCTGATGACGCGCCATAGCGGCGCCGATATCGCCTTCGTAAAACGCCGCGCGCGCAGCTGCCAACCCGGCCTCGCGTCCTCGCGAAGATTGCGCCGCTTCCTCGTCAGCCATGTATTGCAGGCTTTTCGCCATGTCCGTTTGCAAAAACAGCGCGCCCAATTCCGGCAATTGACCGCCGGGCAAAAATATTTCCGCCGTCGTGGGCCATTGCTCAAAGGATGCGCGGGCGTCTTCTACACGGTCCCGGAACATCGGATACATCGGAAACCCATCGCGCGCGAACCGAATCCCCGCCGCCGCAACCTCGCCAAACGACATCGTCCCAAATTTTTCCAACGCCAAAATCCAGATGGCGGGCGTCGAGGGCACCACCGTATTCAACAAACCTTCCGGCACACGGCCGCCGTGGTGTTTGTGAAAATACGCGCATGTCGCCGCTTTTGGCCACGGGCCGACGCCGCTGATCGTCAAAACCCGATCTTCCGCCGCCAGATAGATCATCGTCGGGGCGACGCCGGAAAACCCGGTGAACTGGCTTTCCAGAACATTCGTGGCGATCCCGGCGGCGACGCCCGCATCGATCGCATTGCCACCCGCCTCCAGAATCTGCATCGCCGCCTGTGACGACCAGTAATGCCCCGACGACACAGCGTGGCGCGTCGCCATAATTTCAGGCCGCGATAATGTTGGCGACACGGTTAAAATTCCCTCACCCATTACAGACCTCCCTCAACAACCCCAATTTTAAAATTCAGCGTTTAGACTTTTCCGGCCAAAAGCGAACGCCAAGCCGCGCCAATCCACCCCCCATAGCAACGGGCGCTCCGTCCGCGCGCCAACACGCCGCGCCGGTCATCATCCCCGCATCGTCAAATTGAATTGCATTCATGCCACCGCCAATATGGGGCAGGACGACGATATCATGGCCTTTCTGCGCCAGCGCGTCACGAACCTCCGCCGGGAACGCGGGTTCCAGCTCGACCTCTTGCCCCTGTGTCCAGATCCGCGGCGCCTCGACAGCCTCTTGCACGCTCATGCCGTGATCGATAACGGCCATCAGCCCCTGCATGGCCGAGCCAAAGATCCGAAGCCCACCGGGCAGCCCCAGGGTGAGAACAGGCGTTCCATCCTTGATCGCCATGACCGGCGCCATAGAGGACGTCACCCGCTTGCCCGGCGCAATCGACAGGCTCTGTCCCGGATGCGGGTCAAAAACATGCATGTAATTGTTGGGAATGACGCCGGTTCCGGGGATCATGATTCGCGCGCCAAAAGTGCTGTTGATGGTCTGCGTCATGGCGATGACATTGCCATCCTTATCCGCCACGGTCACATGGGTCGTGTTGGGCGATTCCGGCAACGCGACGCCCGGCCCCCAGCTTTTGGCGTGGTTCAGGTCAATCTCCGGGCGGCGTTCATCCGCATAGGCCTTGGACAAGAGACGATCCACCGGCACATCGACGAAGTCGGGGTCAGCCGTCGCCGCCTTTCGGTCGGCGAACGCAATTTTCAAAACCTCCGCCAAAAGATGCAGGTTTTCCGCAGAACCAAACCCGAGGCCGCCAACGTCAAAGCCTTCCAGAAGGTTCAGCATCTGGATGACATGCACGCCGCCTGAAGACGGTGGCGGCGGGCCAACAATGTCATACCCGCGATAGGTTCCCCGCACAGCTTCGCGTTCGACCGTGCGATAGGAGTCCAGATCCGCCATCGACAAAAAGCCGCCACGCGCCTTTATATAATCGACGATGGTATGGCCCAGCGCGCCGCCGTACAGGACATCCGATCCGCCCTCGGCGATTGCTTTCAGGGTCTCGGCGTAGTCGCTTTGAACGACAAGGTGACCGGGCTTTATGGGCGCGCCTTCGGGCAGATAAATTTTTGAAATTTCGGCGTCCCGCGCCAGATCTGACGCGGCGTCGGACACGCATTCCACCAGATAGGGCGTCGCGCGATATCCATGGGCGGCCCATTTGATCGCGGGCGCCATGACATCCGCCAGAGGCAACGTCCCAAAGCGCCGCAGAATTTCGCACCACGCCATCAAATTTCCCGGCGCCGCCACCGCCTTTGGCCCGATCGCGTTTTCCCGGCCTATGGTTTCCAGATAATCCGGCATCGAATCTGAAACGGGCGTGTAACAATCCGCGCTGGCCGACAGGGGTGCGCGCACCATGCCGTCAATCACGGTATGGCGGCCGTCGCCAAAGCGGATATGCGCCATGCCGCCGCCGACGATCCCGACCATCATCGGCTCAACCACCGTCAGCGTGAAAAATGTTGCGATGACCGCGTCAATGGCGTTTCCGCCCGCCGCCAACATTTCCATGCCCGCCGCCGAGGCCAGGGGGTTATTGGCGACGACCATGCCGCGCGACCCGGTCGCGGATTGTTTTTCACAGTCGAACAGCGTCGCCGCCCGATCCCGCCAATTGCTGCTCGGCATAGATAAACCTCCCCGCATACATGCAAGCTACAGGTTAGGGCGAAGAACGGCAGGCCGTCAAAGGTCAATCGCCGCAATCAGAGGGTAAAACGATTTCGCCGGGCATTGCGCGCCCACCGATACGAAGAGACAAGACCCGCACCGTGGAGCCTGACCGCTGATAACGAGCGCGAATGGAGACGCCGTCCCCGAACCGGGCGTTCGTTATTTGATGCAGCCCGCCAAGGAGAGCCGCATCGACCCGGCGGGGAAATAAACGGATGGGCGTCCCGGCGACAAGCCCGTGCCGCGCGCGTATTTGCGCGAGTGTTTGTCGTTCTGCATAAACTGCCTGGCCCGTCGCCTGACGAAGGAACCCGCTATAGCGATCCCGATTCAATCGCCACGGTCGCCCCGCCGGATCTTTCACGCGAAACAATTGATCGTCCTCGCTAAGGATGGCGGTCGTCATCCCATAACAACGGACAAAGACGCGATAGAGCGCATCGCGTTCAGGGCGGGAAGACGGCCATGCGATTTCAATACTCGGCCCCTGCCCCGCCTCCAGCTGACGCAACAGCACCCGACCGGTATTCAACGCGCTTTGCGATACGGGCAGGGTGTCGTTCTTTACCGCGACGGGCGCCTTTTTGACCCGTG
>JAESSL010000223.1 GCA_016764135.1 Alphaproteobacteria bacterium | reverse complement strand
TATTTGACAGAACCCGGATGCCAAGCAACATCCGCCGGGGTCTTCCCTGCCAGCTTGATGTTCCAGTTCGGCATCGTCGCATTGACGTTTTTGTACCCATCGAAGGCTTCATCCATCGCCTTCGTGATTTGGTACACAGATTCAATACTACGATCAGCATAGGTAACCATCATCGGATAACGGAATTCGATAACGTTAACCGGTTTGCCTTTTACCATGCCGGCGCATACATCGGTGCAATTTCACGGATCCGCTTCCAACCTTCCGTATCGGCGGGGTCAAACTGGACCCACTCGATACCATCGGGGGAGGCTTCAAGTTCACGCGTGATCCCGGAGAATGGCGACATCAGGAACCCGTCGATTTTTCCGGTCAGGCGCGCGCCCTTCATGACGCCATACCCGCCGAACCAGACCGGCGTAATATCAGCGCGAGTGAGGCCGGCATAGGCCAGAAGCGCATCGGTTTTTACGTTAACCGACGGATTGCCCTTCACATAGCCAAGACGAATGCCTTTGAGGTTATGGCCATCGGCGTATTTCGAACCCTTGGGGACCGTCAGACCAGTGACGGTCGGCGGCGCCAGTACGATCCGAAGATTTTGCGGACCCCATTGTTGCACTGCAAAGTCGTAGGTGCCTTCGGACGCGAAAAATGTTTCGGTCGCCAGGAAGCCATAAACCGCTTTACGTTGGGTTACCGGCAGCAAACGACCAATGCCCGTACCTGACGGGACAATCCGAATGCGTGTGCCGTACTTTTTCTTGAACGCGTTGGCGACACCGGACGCCTGCGCGAAACCGGCGCTGCCGAAATCGTATGACGTCCAGATCATCGTTTTGGGCAGCCCTTCGCCCTGTGCAACGCCGGACGCAAGCAATGCGGCTGTCGCCACGCCGCCCGCCAAACGCCACATGTTTTTACTTAACTTCATCGTGAACTCCTCCATGTTTAACTTCGTCGTCTTCGTAGAACCAAAGAGCATTTTTAGGAACTTACATTATCCCGCTACGCTCCTGAGCGCTACCCTCTCTTGCACGCGCTTCAACGCGCTTTTCCGCACCATGCCTGCATTCGCAGACACAGCGCAGTATCTCGTTTCAATATAGGCTTTCCACCCAAGGTCACGCCGCCGCCTTTTTCTGTTGAGACCATGAATAGGCGTAGCAAGCGAGCACCAGGCCGACACCGGCGATCTTCGAATACTCACCCGGGTACAGCAAGCACCCCGCCGCGACCAGCAACGGCGCTCGAATCGACCAGCCAATGATGCCAACCCTGTATAAATACCCTTCGAAGCCCGAAGACATCAGCCATACCGCAATCAGCGCGGTACTCACCATAACAATGATGTCATCCCATGTGCCTCTCAGAATGAGGGCGGGGTTCAACACAAAGATGAATGGCAGGATGAAGTTTATCAGCCCCAGCCGCATCGATTTTATGCCGATCGCCATGGTGTCGGCCTTGGCGATAATCGCCGCCGCCACCGCCGCCAACGCAACCGGCGGTGTAATATACGACAGCATGCCCCAATACAAAATGAACAGGTGACTGGCGATGGGGTCGAGCCCGGCGCCAATCAATGCTGGCCCCAGAATAATCGCTAAGAAGATATAGCAGGCGCTGACCGTCATCCCCATGCCCAGCAGGAAGCTGGTCACCGCCCCCATACCCAGCAGCAGGTATAGATTGTCACCGGCGATCTGAAGCAATTCGCGAGAGAATGCGCCACCGACGCCGGTAAACGCCAGAGACCCGACAATCATGCCAACGCCCGCCAGAATAGCGATGATGTTGGAGATGATTTTCGCCGAATCTATGATCAATTCCAGGAGGGTCGCAAAACTGAACCGATCTTTGCCCTTTCGGAAGATCAGTGAACAAACGATCAAAAGCGCCGCTGCGTAATAAGGCGCGTATAAATCCAGCCGCAACCAGACCAGCATATAGATAAGCGCCACGAGACTGAGAATGTAGAACCAGCCGCTCTTGAAGGTCACCCAAAGATCGGGAATTTCAGATTCATCCATGCCCTTCAGGTTATTGACGGCCGCATAGGCGTCAACTTGCAACAAGAGCGCGATATAAAAGATGACCGCAGGCACGATCGCCGCGATCATGACAGTCGCATAGGGTACGTTCAGGAATTCCGCCATAAGGAACGCCACCGCGCCCATCACGGGGGGCATCAAGGCGCCGCCTGTCGATGCGCAGGATTCCACGGCGCCAGCGTAAACGGCCGGATAACCGACCCGCTTCATCGTCGGAATTGTTAATTTACCTGTCGTCACAACGTTGGAAATAACGCTCCCGCTCAAGGAGCCGAAAAAACCACTCGACAGAATAGCGACCTTGGCGGGTCCGCCACGACTGCGTCCCATCAAGGCGCTGGCGAAACTCATGAAGAATTCACCGCCACCAGTAACCACCAGAGCAGATCCGAATATCAGGAAGCCAATAAGCAAGTTGCCCGCAACGCGCATCGGCACGCCGATGATGCTCTCGAAGCCCATCGCGTGCGATCGCACCAGTTCCACCGCCGACTTTTCGACGCCCCAAAGAAAGCCCGGCGCAGAACCCGTCCACAACGGAAACGCGAAAAATATCACAACGATTATAAACAAGGCGTTTCCGCCAGCGCGGCGAACCGCCTCCAGGGCGACGAAACAGATGATCGCCGCAGCGATCGTCGGCTCCATCGGCGCCACGAGATCCCAACCCTGTTCGACCATTTCCCCCCCGTGGAACGAAAGATACATCGCCGTAGCCAGGGTTACGACAAAGAGTATCCAGTCATAGTAGGGAACATGGAACTGATCGGCCTTCCGACCCGGAAAGACGAGGAACGAAATTGGCAGGAAAATAGAAATCAACAAATAATAGAATGAGTTATCGACCAACACATAGCCAAACGGGTCCCAGCTGAAGGTCTGGTTCATGGCGACAAGAATGCCAAAACCGCCGTAAATCAGGGTGATCCAGTAGACAAGGCCTGTAAGGCGATCCGAAGACGCCTCATCCAGCATCTCCTCCAGTTTAGCGTCATCTTCGGTCGTATTACTCATTGCTCGTCCTCCCATGAACGGTGGCTTCCTTAAACGAAAGCCTTATCCGTTTTCCGCTATTATTATTGTTCCATCGTTTATTCGGGCCAAAATCAGCGGATTGCGCCGTCACCCTACCACAGCGCGCCCCATTGGCAATATTCAAGTTGACTGGACATATTGCCCCCCGCAAAAGCCTTCAAAAGCGCGGATTACGCTTTTGACAAGGCCGCTTCGCGAATCGCCGTCAGCGTCGTACTGGTGGTGATGACTTCCGGATCAAGGCGGATTTCAATCAAGGCGATGCGCCCCGCCTTCATCGCCGCTTCGAACGCGGGCGCAAACTCCTCCGTCTTTTCCACCAGGGCTGAAAAAGCCCCGAAACTCTTGGCCCAGGCCACAAAATCCGGATTGGTCAGTTCGGTCGCGATTGTCCGCTCAGGATAATCCCGCTCCTGATGCATACGGATGGTGCCGTACATGTTGTTGTTCACCAGAATGATGATTGGGTCGACGCCATGATGCGCCGCAGTGGCGAACTCCTGCGACGACATCATAAAGCCGCCATCCCCCACAAACCCGATGACGGGACGATTCGGGCTCGCCAAACGCGCGCCAATCGCCGCCGGCACACAATATCCCATGGCCCCGCTGGTCGGCGCAATCTGGGACGGGTAGACGCTGTAGCGATAGAAACGCTGCGCCCAACCCGAAAAATTACCGGCGTCGGAAACAATAATGGCGTCGTCGCCGACCCGGGACTGAATGTCGTGGATGACCTGCGCCATATCCATCGTCCCCGGCAATCCGGTGTTTGGCGTCAAATTATCCAGATAGTCCTGCCGCGCACCTTCCCGCCAATCGCCCCAGGACGTCTCTCCAATAGGGGTCGCCGCCCGCGCCGCCGCCGCAAACCGATCAACACCGGCGCAAATAGGCAAATCAGGCTGATAAACACGGCCCATTTCATCGGGATCTGGAAACACATGGATAAGCGTCTGTGTGGTCCGGGGGACGGACATCAACGAATAGCCGGACGTCGTCATTTCCCCCATTCGGGCGCCGACGACAAGCAACAGATCCGAATCGAGGACCCTCGCCTTCAGCGCAGCGCTAACGCTCGTACCCAATTCACCCGCGTAGCAGGACAAATTGTTGTCCATAATGTCCTGGCATCTAAAAGACGCCACGGTCGGCAAATTATTGGCTTGTGCGAAAGCGCGAATATCATCGCTGGCTTCTTCCGACCAGCCGCCGCCGCCAACGATCATCAAAGGCTTTTTCGCCGCCTTCAGCATCGACATCATACGATCTATATCGTCAGGGTCGGCGCCGGGATTGGCGACCTTGTAGGCGCCAGCATCCGCAACGCTCGTCAAATCGCGCAACATGTCTTCCGGCAACGCCAGTGCGACCGGTCCGGGTCGCCCCGACGTCGCATGGTGGAAGGCCTTACTCACCATTTCCGGAATACGATCGGCGCTCTCAATCTGCCCGACCCATTTGCAAATGGCGCCGTAAAATTGCCGGTAGTCGACTTCCTGGAAAGCTTCTCGATATTCCTGATCGCGGGCCACCTGTCCGATAAAGATCACCATTGGCGTGGAATCCTGCATGGCCGTGTGCACGCCAATCGAGCCGTTACAGGCGCCGGGACCGCGCGTCACCATGGCGATTCCGGGGCGCCCCGTCACCTTGCCATAGGCTTCCGCCATGTTGGTCGCGCCGCCTTCCTGTCGGCAGGTCACCGTCTTTACTTCATTCGACGCATCATGCAGCGCGTCGATCAGCGCCAGATAGCTTTCACCGGGCACGCAGAACACCGTATCCACGCCGTGAATTTTCAAGGCGTCCGAGAGGACTCGTCCACCGGTTCGCAGAGCTGTCGTGTCGGTTTTGGCGC
>JAESSL010000222.1 GCA_016764135.1 Alphaproteobacteria bacterium | reverse complement strand
TGACGCCGCCATAAACAGGTGGATTGACCGGCAATCCACGCGACGCGGTCTGGTACAAAGCGTCGTCGTCGGGATGGATGACCACTTGGACGGCGTCAATTTCGGTATGGGCGGTGAAAATTTCCAGAACATGGCGCAACATCGGTTTGCCGCCTATGTTGCGGTATTGCTTCGGAACGCCGTCCCCGGCGCGCGCGCCGCGACCGCCTGCGACGATGAGGGCTATCGTTTCGATCATGGGCGTCGTCAACAATCTGTTCGTTGAAAGCGGGCTGTTCGTTGAAAGCGGGGGCGACGCCGTTGGCGAACGGATTGCAAAATCTGTTGTGAAAAGCGCCAGTATGTAAAATACACTTGTATTGTCGTTTCGCCCCCATCGAAAGATAAAATATCCACAAGATTTTAATCGAGCGAGATGGCGCTCCAGCGGGAATGTTATATAAATCCTCATCATGGGAAACAGTTTACTTTTTGGCATATCGGCCCTGATTTCACTGGCGCCGGCGACGATCGTCGCATACCGCCGGGACCCGGGGCCCGATGTCTTGTTCTGGTCGAGTTGTCTGGTCGGCGTACTGGGGCCGCTGACGCTGGTGGTTGGCTTGTACGCCGGGCACTGGCCGACGGATTTATCCGCCAGTCTGTGGATGACCATTGCGCTGTGCATGTCCTTTTTTACCGGCCTTTGCGTTGTCCAGCCGGGCGCGTGGCGCGTGGCGCCGCTTTTGACGCCTTACGTTGTTATTCTCGGGCTTATCGCCACCGCATCCGGACAATCACCCTCTCATATGCTCCTGACCGGCGGGGCGTCCTTATGGGTAAAGGCGCATATTCTGATTTCCGTGGCGACCTATGCGCTTGTCACCCTGGCGGCGCTATATGGATTGGCGGTCTTACTACAGGAGCGGGCGTTGAAATCACGCCATCGCACCCGTTTGACCGGCTTGTTGCCATCGGTCATGGATGCGGAACGCCTTCAGGTTCGTCTCCTTGTCGTGTCAGAAATTATCCTGGGAGCTGGGTTGGCGACCGGCTTTGTGTCGCAGATATTGGTGACCGGCGGCTGGGTTGGATTGGACCACAAGATAATCTTCGCAATCGGGGCCTTTTTGGTGATTGGCGCTTTGCTGGCGGCGCATTTCAGGACTGGAATTCGCGGTCGTCGCGTTGCTCGCCTGGCGCTGCTGGCGTACTTGTTCATCACGCTGGGCTATCCCGGCGTCAAATTCGTCACGGATATCCTGATCGGTTGACGACTTCCCAGGCGTCCAAAACTATCTTCTGATATTGTTTTGGCGGAATACTCCTTGATCAGGTCTAAAATCTGGCTATATGATAAAAAAATAGACATAATTAAAGAGTGCACAGTTTATGGGCATTAAAGTGGGCCCACTTTCAATAGATGATCCCGTAATGCTGGCGCCAATGTCCGGTGTGACCGATTTTCCGTTTCGGGAGATGGTTGCAAATCTGGGTGCAGGGCTGGTGTTTTCGGAAATGATTGCCAGCCGAGAAGCGATTCACGCTTCGCGGCAAGCGACAAAGAAAGCCACCCGCGCTTCCCTCAAGAGTATGCCCATGGCGGTGCAGATTGCGGGCCATGACCCTGATATCATGGCGGACGCAGCGCGCTTTTGCATGGATCGCGGGGCTGATCTCATTGATCTCAATTTTGGCTGCCCGGCGAAAACGGTCGTCAACAAGCAAAGCGGGTCCGCGCTTATGCGGGATGAAGCGTTGTCCGCCCGAATCTTCGACGCCGTCGTAAAAGCAGTTGAAGCGCCGGTAAGCGTAAAAATGCGCACCGGGTGGGACGGCGAAAACCGTAACGCGGTGAAACTAGCCATGATCGCCGAGGATTGCGGCGTTCAGATGATCACGGTGCATGGGCGCACGCGCCAGCAAAAGTACACCGGAACGGCGGATTGGTCGTTTATCCGGCGGGTAAAGCAGGCAATCTCCATCCCGGTGATCGCAAACGGCGATATTACCGGGACGGAAGCCTATCACGAATGCTTGCGGCAATCCGGCGCAGACGGCGTGATGATTGGGCGTGGCGCCTATGGACGCCCCTGGCTTTTAAAGCAGATTATCGACAACGCTCGCAGCGACGTTCCCTCAACGGAGCCCCAGTTTTCGACACCTCGTTTTTCGGGGTCCCGGTTTTCAACGTTACGAGACATTGTGTTGGCGCATTACGATGCGATCATTGAGCATCACGGGGAGTGGCGGGGCGTGCGAGTGGCGCGCAAACATGTCGGCTGGTATTCGAACGGTCTGCCGGGCGCCGCAAAATTTCGCGCCATGGTGAACCGTCTCGATGATCCCAAGGCTGTAAAAATCGTGTTGTCAGACTTTTTTGACGCGGCGGGAAACGCCTTGAACGATCTTTCCGACGCACGGGAAGCGGCGTAGTCATGGATGGTTTATCAAAACGGATGTCGTCGAAGGCGTTTTCAACCGCACGCGCGGTCCCTCAGGATGAGGTTGCGGCGACCGAAATTCTCTCGGCGCTGGCGTCGCCCTTATTCGTTGTGGATGAAAAGGACGGCGTGACTTATCTCAATAGCGCCGCCGAGCAGTTTTTCCATTTCAGCGCGGCGGGTCTGTTGGGCGTTAATCTGCAGGATCTGGTGCCTCATGACAGTCCGATGCTGTCTCTGATTCATAAGGTGCGCCGCTCCGACAGCAGTATGTCTCAGTATGGCGTCGGGATCATGACGCCGCGAATTGGCGAACATCAGGTCGATATTGACGCCTCGCCCCTGAGTGACGCGCCGGGATTGGTGGTGGTCACCCTGCGAAAATGTTCGATTGCGGGAAAAATTGATTTCACCCTGACCCAGCGGGGCGCCGCGCGGTCCGTTACGGCGATGGCGGGCGTCCTCGCCCATGAAATTAAAAACCCGTTATCCGGCGTTCGCGGCGCAGCCCAGCTGCTGGAGCAATCAGTTAATTCGGATGATCGCGAGCTTACCCAGCTGATCGTCGAAGAGGTCGACCGCATCTGTGCGCTGGTTGATCAAATGGAGGTCTTCGAGGACCGGCCCCGGATCGAACGAGGGCCGGTTAACATTCACGAAGCGTTGGGCCATGTGGTGAAGCTGGCCCGCACCGGGTTCGCGCGCGATATTCGCATCGTTGAAAATTATGATCCGTCCTTGCCGCCCTTCTTTGGCGACCGGGATCAGATTATTCAGGTCTTCCTTAATCTGATTAAAAATGCGGCGGAGTCCATGCCCGAGAGCAAGGATGGTGAAATTATCATCACCACCGCATTCCAGCACGGCGTAAAAATGGCGGCGCCCAATGGCGGGTCGGTCATTCATCTCCCTCTGGTCGTCACGGTCCAGGATAATGGCGACGGCGTGCCGGAGGACCTGAAACCGCATCTGTTCGACCCGTTTATCACCACAAAGCGCGGCGGAACCGGTCTTGGATTGCCCTTGGTCGCAAAGTTGATTGGCGACCATGGCGGAGTCATTGATTTCGATTCTTCGCCGCAAGGAACGTCGTTCCGGGTGATGTTGCCTATGATGAAGGAGCATGTTTGACGTGGCTGGCGAAACGATTTTAATCGCAGATGATGATCGGGCGATTCGCACGGTCCTGAGTCAGGCGCTGGGGCGAATGGATTACGACGTACGAACCACTGGAAACGCCGCGACTCTATGGCGTTGGATCTCCGACGGGGAGGGAGACCTGGTCATTACGGATGTGGTGATGCCGGACGGCAACGGCCTCGATCTCCTGCCCAGAATTCGTAAAGTCCGCCCAGAGTTGCGCGTGATCGTCATGAGCGCGCAAAATACTCTTCTGACCGCCGTAAAGGCGACCGAACGCGGCGCCTTTGAATATTTGCCAAAGCCGTTCGACCTGAAAGAGCTCGTAAATATCGTCCAACGCGCCCTGACGGAACGCTCTCGTCCCGCAGACAGCGCTGCGAATTCCTTCGACGAGGACGAAAACCTACCGTTAATCGGGCGTTCTCCCGCCATGCAGGACGTTTATCGCGTCATGGCGCGGCTCATGGGAACGGATTTGACGGTGTTGATCGCGGGCGAATCCGGAACCGGGAAAGAGTTGGTGGCTCGCGCTCTGCATGATTATGGCAAACGACGCAATGGCCCCTTTGTCGCCATCAACATGGCGGCGATCCCGCGCGAACTGATTGAAAGTGAACTATTCGGGCACGAAAAAGGCGCGTTTACGGGCGCCACCATGCGATATCAGGGGCGTTTTGAGCAATCCGACGGCGGAACGCTGTTTCTCGATGAAATTGGCGACATGCCGATGGATGCGCAAACCCGTCTTTTGCGGGTCATTCAGGAAGGCGAGTACAGCCGAGTTGGTGGGCGAGCGCCCATTCGGACCAATGTGCGTATTATCGCCGCGACACACCGGGACTTGCGCCAATATGTCAGCCGAGGTTTGTTTCGCGAGGATTTGTACTATCGCCTGAATGTTGTGCCGATCCGCATACCACCGCTTCGCGAGCGCCGTGACGACATACCAGAACTTGTCCGGTTTTTCTTCGCCCGCGGCGAACAGGATGATCTGCCGTCTAAAGTTCTGGAGCCGGCCGCCATGTCGCGGCTGCAATCCTATCGCTGGCCCGGAAACGTTCGGGAGCTGGAAAATCTGGTTCGTCGCTTGTCGGCGGTCTATGCGCAGGAGACAATTGACGTTGAAATCATAGAGGCGGAACTTGCGGACGCGGGTCCAGCGCCCGATGGCGGGGAAGGGTGTCCCGATGATGAAAGTTTTATTGAAGCGGTCGAACGCCATTTGCAGCAATATTTCTCGGCCCATAACGATGGTTTGCCCGCCCCGGGGCTCTACGACAGGGTAATCAAGGAAGTTGAGCGGCCCTTGATCAGTCTCAGCCTTGCTGCGACCCGGGGAAACCAGATTCGCGCCGCTGAATTGCTGGGTTTGAACCGAAACACGCTCCGTAAGAAAATTCGGGAGTTGGACATTCCGGTGGTGCGCGGCGTAAAATAGAGACTGTCGAGGGCGGTTCGAACAAGATAGAAGCCGAATGCGCGATCACATCAGAAACCGGCGTAAGACTTTGGCGATTTCGGAATCGCAGTGACAACGACCGACACATCTTCCCGTACGTCAGCGAGCGCCAAGCCTAACAGCTCCGGTGACGCGGATGGCGATTCAATTGGCATTCCGCCGGGGCATCCTCGCGGCGAAGCGTCGCCTCACTGGTTGCGGTCGTTGGGACAGCGGTTGGTCGGGCGCAATTTTACCCGCGCGTTCACGGTCTGCCTGACCTTGTCGGCGTTGGTCAGCGGCATTGCGACCTATACGGTTTTGACCCAGTCCCCGGACGCCCTGACATCGATGAGCGGCGTCGGCGCCGAAAGTGACGCCAGCCGAATATACTTTCTACTCAACCTTGATCTGGCGCTGCTGTTACTGCTGGTTATCGTCATAGCGCGACGGATAGTCAGGGTATGGAGCGAACGTCGGCGCGGATCTGCAGGGTCTCGGCTGCATGTCGAGCTGGTCGTTTTGTTTGGCGTGATCTCCGCGGCGCCCGCCATTATCGTCGCCGTGTTTTCGGCGCTGTTTTTCAATTTTGGTCTCGAATCCTGGTTCAGTGAGCGCGTTCGTACATCGCTAAGCGAATCGCTGGCCGTCGCCGAGGCCTATCTGGAGGAGCACAAGCGCAATATTACGGCGGATATCCTGCAAATGGCGCGGGATCTGGATAATCGCGCGCTGACCTTTCAGGTTGATCAAAAACGCCTCAACAAGATGGTTAACTTGCAAGCTCAGGTGAGAGAGCTTACCGAAGCTGTTGTTTTTACAGGGGCGGGCGACGTGTTGGCGCGATCCGGGTTAACGGGGGCGCTGGAGTTTGAGCCTGTTCCCGCCGATGCGTTGGCAAAGGCGCGGAGCGGCGAGGTCGCCGTTTTAACGAACAATAGCGATGACCGGGTTCGCGCTCTTATTCGCCTGACCAATTTTCTCGATCACTACCTTTATGTCGGCCGCTTCGTTGATCCTACTGTCATTGCACATATGGAGCGAACCAGAGGCGCCGTACACCAGTTTGAGAGCCTTGAGCTGCGACGTGAAGATTTGCAAATTCAATTCTCCATGATATTTGCGGTCGTCGCGTTTCTTTTATTGAT
>JAESSL010000221.1 GCA_016764135.1 Alphaproteobacteria bacterium | reverse complement strand
GTCGCGGTGACGTGGTGGTCCTGGCAGGGAACCGCGATCGTTAATTCGGTTCCGGTCTTTGTCGTGACCGCGATCTTCCTGTTCTATCTGTTGCCCAAGGACAAACCGAAAAAAACCGGCGCGGCCGCGGGGAGCAGCTTTCGGGATTACCTTACCGGTTTGGCCGGTTTGGTGAAGCGTCGCGCGGTGCTCGGTCTGTGCCTGATGGCGGCGCTTCGCTCCATGGCGCAGAACGGGCTGTTGATGTTTTTGCCGCTTTATCTGGCCGATGTCTTGCAAGTGAGCCCTATCGTGATGGGCGGCGCCATTGCGGGTATGCATCTTGGCGGCGTTATTGTGTCTCCCATCGCCGGCGCGCTGTCGGACCGGATTGGCCGCCGCCCGGTCGTGATGTCGGGGTTGATTGCGACGACGCTTATCATCGCCGGGCTGACCTTCATCGAAAGCGCAATGGTGTATGTGACGGCGGTGTCGGTGCTCGGCTTTGTGCTGTATGCGGTGCGGCCGGTCATTCATAGCTGGATGATGGATATGGCGCCACGCGAAGTGCGGGGATCGGCGACCAGTATGCTGTTTGGTACGCAGGCGGGGCTATCGGTCTTGATGCCGATCATTGGCGGCGCCGTGGCGGATTCCTATGGGCTGACGGAAGTCTTTTACGTCATTGCCGCCATCATGCTAGCCGCCAATGCGGTCGTCTTTGTCTTGCCCCGGCCAGAAGCGAAAGCGGCGTAAATTTACCGGAAGCAAAAGTAGCGTCGGTCTAATTGGCGAATTCGTCCTGCCGGTACCCCTGCATGTAGAGCAGGGCGGTCAGGTCGCCATGATTGATGTTGAACCGGGCCTGTTTGGCGACGAAAGGCTTGGCATGGAAGGCGACGCCCGCGCCCGCTGCCGTCAGCATCGCCAGATCATTCGCACCATCGCCAACGGTCATGGTCTCCGCCACGGTAATGTTCAGTTCGTCGCAAAACCGCATCAGGGCTTCGCGCTTGGCGTCGCGTCCGAGAACAGGCGAGGCGACGGCGCCGGTGATAATGTCGTTCTCGATCTCAATAATGTTGGCTTGGTCGATATCAAAGCCGATGCGCTCGCGGATAATATTGGTGTAAAAAGTGAACCCGCCGGACACCAGCGCACAATAGGCGCCGTTCGCCCGCATGGTCCGGACCAGGGGTTCCGCGCCGGGCGTGATCCGGATTTTCGCCAGTCCGCGGTCAAGGGCCGCCGCTTCTAAGCCTGCGAATAGCGCCACGCGCCCGCGAAGCGATTCCTCGAAATCCAGCTCGCCATTCATGGCGCGGGCGGTGATGGCGGCGATTTCAGCGCTGGCGCCAATTTCATGGGCCAGTTCGTCCAGCATTTCGTTTTCGATGATGGTCGATTCCATATCGGCCACGAGTAAACGCTTGCGACGCCCGGCGATGGCCTGCGCGGCCACGTCGAGGGGCGCCGGGGCCAGCGCTTCGGCGACGAGCGTTTGCGCCTGCGTCAGAATTTGCGCTTGGGATTCCGACGTTGTTGAAAAGGGGATGTCAGCTGCGATTCCCGTCGCCAGCCAGACCGGCGCGCCCGGACTGGCGCCAGCTTCAGTCAGGGCATTGGTGGCGATTTCAAGGCTGTGATCGTCAAGGCCGCCAAGCTGCGGGTTGGCGATAAGTGTAAGAACATTGTCCATAAGGCCGCATTCTGTATCCTGCCGCATCATGACGCGCAACAAAGATATATTGGCTATTGTAGTCGCGGGTCCGACAGCGAGCGGAAAGTCCGCCGCCGCCCTTGCAATCGCGCGCGAATTCAACGGCGTGGTCATCAATGCCGACAGCATGCAAATCTACGAAGACCTGCCCGTCCTGACGGCGCGCCCGACCGACGCCGAGAGGGGCGATGTTCCGCACCGTCTCTATGGCGTACTGAAACTTGGCGAGGCCTGCTCTGCGGCGCAGTGGCGAGACATGGCGATTGTCGAGATCTCGGAAGCGCATCAAGCGGGGCGATTGCCGGTCCTGTGCGGGGGATCGGGTTTGTATATCAAGGCGCTTCTGGAGGGGTTGTCGCCCATTCCGGAAATTCCGGTGGATGTGCGCCATGCGGTGCGCGCTGCGTGTGATACGCGCGGCCTGCCGGCGATGCGCGCTGAACTGGAATCGCGCAACCCGGTCATGGCGGCGCGCCTTGAGCCTGCCGACCGGCAACGGACCTTGCGGGCGTTGGAGGTTCTGGAGGCCACCGGACGCTCGTTGGCCGACTGGCAGGCGGAACCCAAGTCCGGGCCACCGCCGGGGCTCCGCTTTGCGACAATCCTGCTGACGCCGCCCCGCGCCGAACTCTACGCGGCCTGCGATGAACGATTGCGTCAGATGGTGGCGCAGGGCGCCATCGAGGACGTTGCGGAAGTTTACGCGCGGATTGAGGAACAGAGCGATCGAAACCCAGCCGAAAAAGAAAGTCTGGACGACGCGCTGCTTTTGAAAGCGTTAGGCGTTCCACAATTTCGCGCTTATTGTGACGGCGTGCTGGACCTTGAGACGGCAATTGAAAAAGCGCAAATTGCGACAAGACGATACGCAAAGCGCCAAATGACATGGTTTCGTGGTAATTATATTTCACAAAAAACGATTACAGTGAAATATTCGAAAAATTACGATGCGGGAATCTTTTCGTTTATTCGTCAAAAACAGTTGACCCTGGATAATTGAACCCCTATGGTCCGCGCCGTTCAGCTTGGAAACCTTGGTCATTGACGCGATTAAGGCCACTGCGCGACTGATTTTCGGCTTTAGCGACGAATTCGCGCGGGACCACAGACTGAACCTATACGTGATGTGAATTGGACAGATACGCGGGTGATAATCGCGCGCGTGTATTTGAGTGGACGGAAAGGGCGAGAAAAATGGCGGAAGAAAACACACGTGAACGGATGACCGGAGCGGAAATGGTGATCCGCGCACTGGTCGATCAGGGCGTCGAGGTCGTGTTTGGCTATCCTGGCGGCGCCGTCCTGCCGATTTACGACGCCTTGTTCAAACAAAACAAACTGCGCCATGTCCTGGTGCGCCAGGAAGGCGGCGCGGTGCATGCGGCGGAAGGCTACGCGCGCTCGACCGGTAAGGTTGGCGTGGTTCTGGTGACGTCCGGTCCCGGCGCGACCAATGCGGTGACCGGTTTGACCGACGCCTTGATGGATTCCATTCCGATTATCTGTTTGACGGGACAGGTGCCGACGCATCTGATCGGCAACGACGCGTTCCAGGAATGCGACACAACAGGCATCACCCGGCCCTGCACCAAGCACAATTATCTGGTCAAGGACGTGGCCGATATGGCCGATACGCTGCATGAGGCGTTTTACATCGCCCGCAGCGGAAGGCCGGGACCCGTTGTCGTGGATTTGCCAAAAGATGTGCAGTTCGCCGAAGGCGATTACGAAATGAAGCCGCATGTGGAGCACAAGACTTATAAGCCACAGCTTCACGCGGAGCCCTCCGCCATCGAGTCGGTTGTCGAGATGATGGCCAATGCGAAACGACCAATTATTTACGCCGGCGGCGGCGTTATCAATTCCGGGCCTCGGGCGCATGAATTGTTGACGAAAATGGTCCGCAAGACCGGGTTCCCCTGCACATTAACGTTGATGGGGCTGGGCGCGTTTCCGGCGTCCGATCCGCATTTTCTGGGTATGCTGGGCATGCACGGGACCTATGAAGCCAACATGACCATGCATGGCTGCGATTTGATCGTATGCGTCGGCGCGCGCTTTGACGACCGGGTGACCGGGCGGCTGGACGCCTTCGCCCCGAACGCCAAAAAAATTCACATCGATATCGATCCATCGTCGATCAACAAGAACGTCGTGGTGGATTTGCCGGTGATTGGCGACGTCGCCAATGTGCTTGAAGCCATCATGACGTTGTGGGACGCCAAAGGCGTCAAACAGGACAAGAAAGCGCATGACCAATGGTGGAAACAGATTGACCAGTGGCGGGCTCGGGATTCGCTCAGCTATGCGAAATCAGACACCATCATCAAGCCGCAATACGCAATTGAGCGGCTGTATGCGTTGACCCGGGATCGCGATATGTACATCACGACCGAGGTTGGCCAGCATCAAATGTGGGCGGCGCAGCATTTCAAATTTGAAGAACCGAACCGGTGGATGACCTCGGGTGGGTTGGGCACGATGGGCTAT
>JAESSL010000220.1 GCA_016764135.1 Alphaproteobacteria bacterium | reverse complement strand
TTTTATGGTTGGCGACGTTTCCGGCAAAGGCGTTCCGGCATCCTTGTTCATGGCGTTGAGCAAAGCTCTGTGCAAAAGCGCAGTCCTGCGAAAAAAAGCCTCTGTCGCGGATTTACTCACCCTCGCCAATGGCGAGATCTCCCGAGAGAACCCAAATTTTTTATTCGTGACCGCCGTGGCCGGGATTATCGATACGCGGACGGGCGCGATGGAGTTTTGCAACGCCGGGCATGACAGTCCTTACGTCATAGGCGGTGGGAAACCAGCGCGTCCGCTTGAAACTATCGGCGGACCGCCACTTTGCGTTATGGATGACTTTCCCTACCCGGTGGAATACGCGCAGCTGGAACCTGGAGAGATGGTCGTGATGACCACCGATGGCGTCAATGAAGCCATGACCGCTGACGACGCCATGTACGGGACGCCGCGCTTGATTCAATTCCTCAACGAGGCGCCACAGGACGCCAGCCCTGCGGACATTGTGTCTTCGCTATACAAGGACGTTAAAACCTTCGTCGCGGGCGCCGACCCGAATGACGACATAACGATATTGGCCTTAAAGTATAGTTCGCCAAACTAACGAACTATAATTTCAACCCGCCGGTTTTTACCTTCCCGAACACCATCCGCTGTTGGTACGAGAAGTTCGCGCTCTCCGCGGCCCACTGCACGAACGCGATTGGTTTTTATTTTTCGCGCAATAAGCATGTCCCGCACCGCCTTGGCGCGTTTCAACGCCAGCCTGTCATTATTTTTTCGAACGCCAAACGAGTCTGTATGTCCGGTGACCTGCACTTCGACAGCTTGACGCCCCGCGACCTCATCAAACAATTTTTTGAGGATTGGCTTTGACGCCTCAGTCAGTTCAGTACCACCAGTCCGGAAATACAGAATGAAGGAAATTGGCTTTGGTGGTTGCGCCGCGAGCGCATCTTTAAACAAGGCGCTGACTTGGTCGCTGGAAATTTCGGTCTTCTCCGCCCCGGCGGCGCCAACTTTCGCGGATGCCAGCGCTTTGTCCAAAACGACCTTGTCGCCATTGTCATTTTGCACCGTAACGACGCCAACCTTGCCGTCTTTATCCGGCAACAGAACTATCAGGTCGCGCGGGCCCGCGCAGGCGGCGACAAAAGAAAGAACGAACGATAGAAATACGAGACGTGAAAACCGCATGATAATTTAATTTCCCTCACCGACTTTGACCAGAAACCGCGTTCCACGAACGCCCAGAATTGACGCTGGCGTCCGGACCGTCATGGCCGTTGGCGACCGTTTTGCAATTTGACCGGAGATCACCGCCAGCGTGCCTCTTTTGACCCGCGTCTGAAATTCCCCATCATGAGTTGTCGGATTAAACTTGAAACGACTTAATTCAATGACGCTATTAGGGCCTGCGGAAAACCGGGCGCCGTCAATGAACGTCATGCCCACACTTCCATTTGGCCCTGTCGACAAAGTATCAAATTGCTCAAGTGCATCACCCGCCTTCGCCACCAAATCTGCGCCGCCTCGACTAATGCGCACGTCGCCCTTCAGCGTTTTTATCTGGCCAATATCGGCCAAAGCGACACCCGCTGACAAAGCGCATATGGCAATCGCCAAAATAGGGGTTTTCGTGAATTTAAACATTTCCACACTCCTTATTCTGTGATCTGTACTATCGACCTATTAGACTCGAAATGCGAGACTCGAATTGATCACAATTAGCCTTGCCGCACACCATCACGCCATCGACTTGGCTTCGGCCTATATCGTCGATTGGTGCGCGCAAGAAGGTGTTGAAGCGTATCATGAAAAACGATTGACGCTGATTGTCGAGGAGCTGATCGCCAACTCGCTTGCACATGGCGGAACAGCGCAGAACGGCAATATAACGTTGGACCTGACGCGGAAGAAAGACCACGTCGCCATTACCTATATTGATGAGGGAAAACCCTTTGATCCCAACAAAGACCTTGTCGGCGACGATCGGGAGAATGATCTGGATGACCGGCGGGTTGGCGGGTTGGGCTGGCCGTTGATCAAACAGCTTTGTGAGCGCATTGAATATGTTCGCCATGACGACGAAAACCATACAACACTGATCCGTCGAATCAGTTCAAATACGCCCATCTAAAGCCCGGAGACTTTTCTAACCGTCTTTTCACGCCGAAACGCGATTATCTCCGCCGACCGCCACACTGTCTCTCAGGAGATTATTAAGTTCAGGTTTACAGGAGCCGCAATTCGTACCCGCCTGCAGCGCGGCCCCGATTTCATCCACCGTCGTCAAATTCTGACTCTCGATGGCGCCTTTAATCCGGTTCAGACCAACGGAAAAGCAGGAGCATACAATGCGCCCGGTTTCCTTGACGCCTGTCGGACGCCCCGCAAGCAGGCTCATTCGCCCCGCCCGGTTCAAGTCGCCGTCAAACAGCGCCTCCAGCCAGAACCGCGCAGATGCTTTCGGGTCAACAGTGATAAACAAACAGCCCTGAAGTTTCCCGTCTTCGAGCCAGGCGAACCGGAACCGCCCAGCGGATTTATCGGACATGGCGAGCCAATCAATGTCGCCGCGAGCGGCGCCAAGATGTTCCCGCGCCCAAGCTTCCCAATTCTTTGGAGTCGCATCGCCCGCGAGTTCATACCGCCATACGCCTTTCCCTTTGGCGCGGGTCCAATAATCACAACCCTTCAGGCTCAAAGGCGTCCGCGTCACCGCAAAGCCGTACCATTTTCTTTTGTATGGTTCGACCTGAACCGGGGTCTGTTTCAACTCCGGCTGTCCAGACAGTGGATCAACGGTTGGGCTAATCAAGGCGCAGACACGCCCGTGGCTGGCGAACTGATCGTTCCAATGAAAGGGCGTAAACACATCGCCCTGTCTTTGATCGTCCCGAACGGACGCTCGCACCACCATATCGCCGCGCTGACTGGACACCGAAACAAGCTCCTGATCCTGAATGCCCACCCGCGCGGCGTCAGCAGGGTGAATAGCGAGAAACGGTTCCGTCACATGCGCTGAAAGTCGCGCGGACTGGCCTGTTCTCGTCATCGTATGCCAATGGTCTCGAACACGCCCTGTATTCAGGGTAAGCGGATATTGAGCATCCGCCACGTTAGC
>JAESSL010000219.1 GCA_016764135.1 Alphaproteobacteria bacterium | reverse complement strand
GTCTATCGGCGAACAGGTCGCGATGAACGGCAAGACGTCCGGCGTTATTCCCTTCATTCGCGTTATGGATTCGTTGACGCTGGCGATCAGTCAGGGCTCGCTGCGTCGCGGCAGCGCCGCCATCTATTTACCGCTGAATCATCCCGAGATTGAAGAATTCATTGAAATCCGCCGGCCCACTGGCGGCGATCCAAATCGCAAGGCGCTGAACCTTCATCATGGGGTTCTGGTGCCCGACGCTTTCATGCGTGCGGTGGAGGAAGATGACGAATGGGCGTTGGTCAGCCCCAAAGACGGCGCCGTGCAGAAGAAAATTCGAGCGCGCGATTTATGGATTCGCCTCCTGACAGCGCGAATTGAAACTGGCGAACCTTATCTGGTCAATATCGATCAGGTGAACCGCAAAATGCCGGAACATCACAAACTCGCTGGTTTGTCCGTCAAAACATCAAATTTGTGCTCCGAAATCACTCTTCCAACGGGAAAAGACCGCTTTGGCAAGCAACGCACCGCCGTTTGCTGCCTCTCGTCGTTGAATGTCGAAAAATACGAAGAGTGGGAAAATCACCCAACCTTCATCGAGGACATCATGCGATTCCTCGACAACGCGCTGCAGGACTTTATCGACTCGGCGCCAGATGAATTTAGCAATGCGGTTTACGCCGCCATGCGGGAGCGATCCGTCGGCCTTGGCGTCATGGGCTTTCACTCTTTCCTTCAGAGCAAGAGCATTCCGTGGGAAAGCGTCATGTCGAAGGTCTGGAACAAGCGCATGTTTAAAAATATTCGTGAACAGGCCGACGCTGCGTCCGTCACGCTCGCCAAAGAGCGCGGCGCGTGCCCCGATGCCGCTGATTTCAACGTAGAGGAGCGGTTCTCCAACAAGATAGCCATCGCCCCCACGGCATCCATCTCCATCATCTGTGGCGGAACCTCGGCCGGTGTCGAGCCCATTGCGGCCAACAGCTTTACCCATAAAACCCTGTCAGGTTCGTTTAATGTGCGAAATCAGTATCTGAAGGAACTCCTGGCGGCGGCGGGCGAGGATACTGCCGAGACATGGTCCTCCATCACCGCCAATGAAGGATCGGTACAGCACCTTGATTGCCTGAGCGAGTTGGAAAAAGAGGTCTTCAAGACGGCCTTTGAGATTGACCAACGCTGGTTGATCGAACTGGCCGCCGACCGGTCAGAGTTTATTTGCCAGTCTCAGTCCATAAACCTGTTTTTGCCTGCTGACATTCACAAACGCGACCTGCATCAATTGCATTACCAAGCGTGGAAAAAGGGCATGAAAAGCCTGTATTACTGTCGGTCAAAATCGATCCAGCGGCCAGAAAATATCGCCAGCCCGGTATCGCAGGACGGCGTCGCCGCCTTGCCGATGCTCGGGAAAATTAACGGCGCGGACAATCCTGACCTTTCCCAAAATTCCAATGACTACGAAGAATGCCTTTCTTGCCAATAGGCTAAAACTGTTTCTTGCGGAGATACATTATGTCGCTTCTCGACGCGCGCGCCGTCTACAAGCCCTTTCAATACCCCTGGGCCTATGACGCCTGGCTCACGCAGCAACGTATCCACTGGTTGCCGGAAGAAGTGCCGATGGGCGACGACGTCAAGGATTGGAACAACAAACTGAACGATGCGGAACGAAACCTGCTAACGCAGATTTTCCGCTTTTTCACACAGGCCGACGTCGAAGTGAACAATTGCTACATGAAGCACTACTCGCAGGTCTTTAAACCGACCGAAGTGCAGATGATGCTGGCGGCGTTCTCAAACATCGAAACGATCCACATTTCCGCCTACAGCCACCTGCTCGACACACTGGGCATGCCCGAGACCGAGTATCAGATGTTCCTTCAATACAAGGCGATGAAGGACAAGTACGACTATATGCAAGAGTGGGGCGTCAAGACGAAAGCGGATATCGCCAAAACGCTGGCGGTCTTTGGCGCTTTCACCGAAGGACTTCAGCTTTTCGCATCCTTTGCGATCCTGCTTAACTTTCCGCGCTTCAATAAAATGAAGGGCATGGGGCAGATCGTCACCTGGTCCGTGCGCGATGAATCACTGCACACGGAATCGATCATCAGGCTTTTCCGGACCTTCATCTCCGAAAATCCGGAAATCTGGACCGATGATTTTGAACGGGAGCTTTATACAGCCTGCTCCACCATCGTGAGCCATGAAGATGCGTTTATCGATCTCGCCTTTGAAATGGGTGGGGTACAAGGAATGGAAGGCGCTGATATCAAACAATATATCCGCTACATCGCCGACCGCCGCTTGACGCAGCTGGGGCTACAGCCGGTCTACAAGATCGAGAAGAACCCCCTGCCCTGGCTGGAGGAAATTCTGAACGGCGTCGAGCACACAAATTTCTTCGAAAACCGATCAACCGAATATTCGCGCGCATCGACTAAAGGCACCTGGGACGAAGCCTTCGCCTGAGCCAAGAATTCCGAATTCCGAATTCCGCAGGTTCGCCGCTTAATCTGCCCAATCAACGGATCTGGTCGTCTTTATAAATAAACACGGTGAAGTCGTGCGGTAAATAATCGTGTCGAAACAGTATGTTGGGCGTTAACGTTCGACAATATTCAAGGATTTCCAGAGGGTCGGCGCAGTAGAACTCGCCCTGCTCTGTCGTGTCATACCAGGACGACAACGAATTGAAGGCGACACCGATGTTGCATACCTCAAACATGGCGGCGATCATCTTTTTCATCAATTTAGCGTCGCCCATGTGAAAAATGCCGCTCGCAATCACATAATCAGCAGAATGCGGGAAATCATCGCTGAGGATGTCAGCAGCGGCGAACGTCCGACCGGGATAAAGCGCGGTCGCTTTGTCCACCATTTCCGGCATCAAATCGACGCCGGTATAGGCGCCCCGATGCCCGTTCGCGTTCAACCATCCCGCAAAATGACCGATTCCACACCCAACATCCAACAAGGACGCCTGGGAAAAATCACCAATTCCCGCCAAAATTCGGTATCGCGCAATATGGTTTCCACTATGTCGATAACCGACCGCAAGGCTGGAGACGCCGTGCTGGTCCAGGAGCGGCAGGAAGTGCTTCCGGACCCGCGTTTCGTGAATATTTTTGTCCACAGCCATCCCATCAAAAATTCGCACTGCGCCGAAATCATGACGCCGACAACATGACGCCTAAAATATGAAAATGCCCCTGCGCCTAGGAGAACTCTCCAATCCGCACCGGTTGACGCTTCGCCCCCCACTGGCCCGGTTGATCTTCAAAGACGCCGACACATTGCGTCCCGCACCGGGAACAGACGTTCCCGTCGCGCAAGGTCCAATCGGATAATTCATACCAATCCCGGCCAATCAAGCGCAAGCCGCAGGAATGGCAATAGGTGCTTGCGGTTTCCTTATGGTGCACATTTCCGGTGTAGACGTGGCGAACGCCGTTTTTGCGCGCGATCCGCCAGGCGCGCAAAAGCGTATCCAGCGGCGTTGATGGTTTGTCGCGCATTTTATGATCCGCATGGAACGCCGAAAAATGCAGCGGCACATCAGGCCCAAGATTTTCGATAACCCACTGGGTCAACGCCTCCAATTCCGCCTCTGAATCATTTTCGCCGGGAATCAGCAGGGTCGTAATTTCAAGCCATACATCGGTTTCATGGCGTATATATTTCAACGTCTCCAGCACCGCGTCGAGTTGGCTGGAACAAAGCCGTGTGTAGAAATCCTGGGTGAAGGCCTTCAGGTCGATATTCACAGCATCCATCGCCGCGTAGAATTCCACACGCGGCTCCGCACAGATATAGCCCGCCGACACCGCGACGTTTTTAATCCCCTGCTCCCGGCAAGCCGCCGCCGTATCAACTGCATATTCCAGAAAAATAACGGGGTCGTTATAGGTATAGGCGACCGAACGGCATCCGGTCCGCGCCGCCGCCCGCGCAATCGCTTCTGGCGGCGCTTGATCCATCAGGCGGTCCATCTCTCGAGATTTGGAAATATCCCAGTTCTGACAAAACTTGCAGGTCAGATTACATCCCGCCGTGCCGAACGACATCACAGGCGTTCCGGGCAAAAAATGATTGAGCGGTTTTTTTTCAATCGGATCGATGCAAAATCCGCTGGAGCGACCGTAGGTCGTCAATACCATGGAATCGCCAGCGCGACCGCGCACGAAGCACAATCCCCGCTGACCGTCCTGCAGCTTGCAAAGCCGCGGGCACAGATCGCATTGCAGTCGCCCATCCGCCAATCGGCTCCAATATCGCGCGGGCGCGCCGGTCATTTGAGTCGTTTCGGCACCTTCAGTCATTTCACACCGCCTCACATTACGGTCAAATTGCGGCTATTCGCCTGCGGCCATTTATCCATGGCCGTTTCCCTATGGCCATTCCAAGGACAGAAGCCATATATTTGATATGGGCGCTGGTTGCCCGGAGAACAAATCAAATGTCGAACATACGACGTCCCGCCGTGTCAGGCGTGTTTTATTCAAACGAACCGGCCAAATTGTCGTCGGATGTAAAACGCTACCTTCAGG
>JAESSL010000218.1 GCA_016764135.1 Alphaproteobacteria bacterium | reverse complement strand
GCCCGGCGTCTGCGGCTGCGCCGCGAAACACATCGGCCAGATGTTGGGCCTCGTCGCCGGGCTTCAGGCGCGGGTTATGAAACCAGCCATCGCCAAGGCGCCCGGCGCGTTTGATCGCGACTTCCTCGAAGGCGCCAAACCAGATGGGAATTGGTTTTTGCACGGGTAGCGGATTGAGGCCGGATTCTTCAATGTCGTGCCACTCGCCTTTGAAGGTGACGGTTTCGTTTGTCCACAGCTGGCGCATCAGATCGATCTGCTCTTCCATCCGGCGCCCCCGATTTTTGAAACTTTGGCCGAGCGCGTCGAATTCCATATCGTTCCAGCCGATGCCAACCCCAAGCCGCAGGCGACCACCGCTCAATACGTCCAGCTCCGCCGCCTGTTTGGCGACCAGCACCGTGGGGCGTTGCGGCAGAATGAGAATGGCGGTGGCGAATTCGATCCGCGAGGTCACCCCGGCCAGAAAGCCGAACATGACGAAGGGCTCATGAAAGGAATTGTCGCGGGAATAAAAACTGCGCCAGTCGGAGCTGACCGGTTTCGCCGTCTGGATGACGTGGTCGATCAGGGTGATGTGGTCGTATCCCATCTCCTCCACCGCCTGCGCGAAGTCCTTGATCGCGACGGGGTCATTGCCAATTTCAGTCGTGGGAAACGAAACGCCAAGACGCATCTTTATTCTCCGGAAATTTATGGATGGTTCAAGTGTTGGCGATGGTTCAAATGTTCAAGACGGGTGCGTTTGCGGGGATCAGTGGAGTCGACCGCCGATGGGCACCGACTGGTCCGGCGCGATCAACACGACCTCGCCATCTTCGTCGGGGAACCCAAGCACCAGAATTTCCGACATGAACTTGCCGATCTGACGGGGCGGGAAATTAACCACGGCGGCGACCATGCGGCCAGTCAAATTTTCCAGCGTGTAGTGTTTTGTGATCTGGGCGGAAGTTTTTCGCTCGCCAATCTCCGGTCCGAAATCGACCCACATCTTGATGGCGGGCTTGCGAGCTTCGGGAAAGGCTTCCGTACGGGTGATGCGACCCACCCGAATATCCACTTTCAGGAAGTCGTCGAACTCAATTTCGCTCACGCTCTTTTCGCTCATGCCGATGGAATCCTGTCTGATGGATGGAGCTATAGGAATCGCTGTCGCCGGGGCGTCGCTCAGGCGGCGCGTTTTTGGCGGCGGCTTTTGGGCAAGCGCCGCTCCAGGGCTTCGGCGCGTTTCAAATTGCGATCCAGCGCCGCCATGGTGGGCGCCATGTCGGCGCTGTCATCCTTGCGCCACACGCGCAATGTCGCGACCCAGACCGCGAGCAACCCCTTGGTGCGAATAGCGCCGGACAGGCCATTGGCGCTGATGTTGGCGGCCTCCAGCATGACGCCCATGGAGCATAGGATACGCGGCGCCAGCGCCAGCGCGGCGAACGGGTCGCACGCATGAGCGTCCATGATGCTCAACACGGCGTTCCGGTGCTCATTCAGCGCATCGAATCGTCGCATCAGCACGTCGAACAACCGGTCGCGCGGGCTTTCGTCATTGTCATCATTTGCGGGGTCGTCGCCAGCCAACACCGCCGCATCGACTGCGCGGATAAAGGCGCGCAGTATGTGGTGTTTGGTTGGATACAGTGCGTGGACATTCGCCAGGCTCATCTCCGCTGCGCTTGAAATATCACGCAGGGTCAATGACGCCCAACCCTGCGCCGCCGCCGCGTCCATCGCGCAATTCAGAATGTGTTTTGGTCGATCCGCTTTTCGAACCATGTTTCACTCCTCGACGTCGCTAACGTCCTGAAAAATATAATATGCATCATGGTATTATATGCGAAAATACCGTTTTCATCAATTGCCGAACAAAATTACGGAGACATGAATGAGCGCGATACACCCCCTCGCCGCCGAAGACCTGCCCGCAGGACTCCGCGCCCGGATCATCGAAAACGTAAATGGCCTCGACATGCATGTTCTGGAGGCCGGGTATGAGGAGGCGTCCCGACCGGCGCTGTTGTTGCTGCACGGCTTCCCCGAGCTTGCCTATAGCTGGCGAAAAATCATGGGGCCGTTGGCGGCGGCGGGCTACCACGTTATTGCGCCGGACCAGCGCGGCTATGGCCGCACCACGGGATGGGACGGCGAGTATGATGGCGATCTCGCCTCGTTTCAGATTCCCAACCTTGTCGCTGATATGGAAGCGTTGGCGGCAGCGTTGGACCGGCGCTCCTTCGCCGGGGTGGTCGGGCATGACTTTGGATCATCGGTCGCGGCGTACTGCGCGTTGATGCGTCCGGATCTTTTTCAATCCGTTACATTGATGAGCGCGCCCTTCGCCGGACCGCCCGCGACCGCCGCTCCACCGGGCATGGAGATTCACGATGAGCTGGCGGCGCTCGCGCGTCCCCGCAAACATTACCACGCGTATTATTCGACCCGTCCGGCGAATGCCGACATGCGTGATTGCCCACAGGGCGTGCATGATTTTCTGCGCGCTTATTACCATCACAAAAGCGCCGACTGGCCGGACAACAAACCGTTTCCGCTGGCGTCCTGGACCGCCGGAGAATTGGCGAAGATGCCGACCTATTACATCATGGACCGGGACTGCACGATGGTTGAAACCGTCGCCGTGCAGATGCCGTCGTCCGATGACATCGCGCAATGCGATTGGCTGCCGGATAGGGAACTGGCGATCTATGCGCGGGAGTATGGCCGGACCGGATTTCAGGGCGGGTTGCAATGGTATCGCTGCGGAACAGGCGGCGCGCAAAACGTTGCGTTGAGCGAATATGCGGGACGCAAGATTGAAATCCCCGCCTGCTTTATCGCGGGCTCAAGCGATTGGGGCGTTCAGCAACGACCCGGCGCTTTTGACGCCATGCAAGACAAAGCCTGCGCCAATATGGTCGCGCGCCATCTGATCAACGGCGCCGGGCATTGGGTGCAGCAGGAGCAACCCGAAGCCGTTACGCAATTGTTGTTGAAATTTCTGTCGGAAACCGGGCTTTAGGAATTCGCCCTTTCAGAATCCGGGGGCGCTTAACCGGCGGCCAGTTCCTTGCTGCGTGCGGTCGCGGCTGCGATGGCCCGGGTCAGCAAGGGCTGCAACCCGTCATCCGCCCGAAGAACATTCAGCGCTTCCAGCGTGGTGCCGCCGGGGCTGGTGACGTTCTCGCGCAGGGTCGAGGGCGGCTCGTCGCTGGACAGGGCCAGTTGTCCCGATCCGGCTACGGTCACCAGAGACAGCTTCGCCGCAAGCTCGCGCGGCAGGCCGGACTGGACGCCCGCTTCGGTCAGGCATTCGATCAACAAGAAGACATAGGCGGGCCCGCCGCCGGACAGCGCCGTCACGGCGTCGGTCAAACTTTCGTCCTCGACGGAAATTGCGTCGCCGACGGATTGC
>JAESSL010000217.1 GCA_016764135.1 Alphaproteobacteria bacterium | reverse complement strand
TGTCATGTTGCCTGAAATGGACGGGTACGAAATATTGCGCCAACTTCGCGCCGACCATCGCACGGCGTCCCTGCCAATTCTGATGCTGACCGCAAAAGGCCAGCGTGAGGACCGCGAAACCGCACTGGAATGCGGCGCCGACCTGTTTATCACAAAACCATTTTCCAATTCCGAAATTGTCGCCGCGGTGGAGCAGCTTTCCCGAGGACGTCCGGTTTAATCAATGACGTCTGATTTAATCAATTAAGGCGCTGGCTTTTGGAAAACCCTACGGACCCTCAGTTTTCTCGTCGTAACATCCGAGATCGATCCACGGCGCTCCTGCTGGTCGGCATCGTTATGCTCCTGCCGCCCATCGCCGGCGTGTCTCTGATTGATGGCGACATCGGTGGCCTGCCCATACCCTTGCTTTATGTCTTTGTGATTTGGGCGTTGCTTATCGCCGGAGCCGCCGCCATCGCGCGGCCGCTTAGAGATAGCGACGACACCATACCCTCTGTAGATCCACCCGACACAGACAGCTGATGATTTCCACCAATCTTCTGCTGGCTGTCTGCTTGATCTATGTAGCGCTGCTGTTCGCGGTCGCATTCATCGTTGATCGCCGGACCCGGCAGAAACCGATTGCCTGGCTCCAGTCGCCGCTGGTCTACACCCTCTCAATTTCTGTCTATTGCACGTCCTGGACATTTTATGGCGCTGTCGGTTCCGCCGCGCGCAATGGTCTTGAATTCATCACCATTTATCTGGGACCGACACTCGTTTTCATTGGTTGGTGGTGGTTATTGCGCAAGCTGGTTCGAATTGGTCGCGCGCACCGAATAACAACAATCGCCGATCTGATTTCGTCGCGCTTTGGTAAAAGCCCCAGCCTGGCCGTCATCGTCACCCTGATCGCCGTCATCGCGACGACTCCCTATATCGCGCTCCAACTCCAATCGGTCACGCGCAGCTATCAGGTGATCGCCGGCGCGGCCGACGGCGTAACCGCCGCGTTCTGGATTGCCGCCGGCATGGCGCTGTTCACCATATTGTTCGGCACGCGTAATCTGGATGCAAACGAACGCCACCACGGGGTTGTCGCAGCAATCGCGCTTGAGGCGATCATCAAACTTCTGGCCTTGATCGCGGTTGGCATATTCGCGACCTTCTATGTCGCAGACGGGTTAGCCGATGTCTTTGCCGGAGCCTCCGCTGAAGCCATCCGCGGCGCTGGTGATATATTCGGCCCCCGTTGGGTGGTGCTGACCTTTTTGTCCGCCACCGCCATCATATGTCTGCCCAGACAATTTCAGGTCACTGTTGTCGAGAACATCGAAGAGCGCCACCTTGCAACCGCATCCTGGCTGTTCCCGTTGTATCTCTTCGGCATGACCCTGTTCATCATGCCAATCGCCATCGCAGGCCTGAAGGTCATGCCCGCCGGGTCCAATCCAGACTTATTTGTACTGTCGCTGCCCTTGGCGGAAGGCCGCCAGGAACTGGCCTTACTGGCATTTCTGGGCGGCTTTTCCTCTGCAACATCGATGGTGATCGTGGCGGCGATTGCAGTTTCCACCATGGTGTCCAATCACATCGTTATGCCCATTGCATTAAAATTACTGGCGGTGGGCAATGCGGTCAGCGGTGATGTCCGCAACCTGTTGCTGATATCGCGCCGGATCAGTATCGCCGTCATCCTCGGCCTTGGCTTTTTATATTTTCGGATCAGCGGCGGTTCCGACGCTCTCTCTGCAATCGGTTTGATCGCATTTGTCGGCGTCGCCCAGTTTTTGCCGAGTCTGGTCGGCGGCATTTTCTGGCGCGGCGCAACGCGGATTGGCGCTATTTCAGGATTGCTGACGGGGTTTTGTTTCTGGGCCTATACCCTGTTTCTGCCAAGCTTTGGTGGCGACTTTATTCTAGCGGAAGCAGTGTTGAACGATGGCCCTTGGGGTCTCTCCTTCCTCCGCCCCCAGGCTCTTTTGGGACTTGTGGGACTGGATCCTCTTGTCCATGCGGTCGTCTGGAGTGTCGGCGGTAACGCCTTAATCTTTCTCGTGGTCTCTTGCCTGACAAAACCCGGCGTCCTTGAACGGATGCAAGCCACCCTCTTTGTCGATGTCTACCGTTCAGCAGGGGGCGCGCCCGCAAGCTTCGCCATTAACGTCGATGACACTGAAGACCTCTTCGTACTCGCACAGCGCATTCTCGGATCCGACCCCGCCCGTAGATTATTCGATGAAATGGCGCGCGCCCAGGGCCTTACCGACGGACTGCCGCACGCAACCGATGCGCTTATCGCACGACTGGAGCGAGAACTCGCCGGATCCATCGGCGCGGCGTCGGCGCACGCCATGGTCACGCGCGTCGCTGGTCGCCAAACGGTTGGCATGACGGAACTCATCGATATCGCGGATGAAGCGCAGGCCTTGATTGAAACCTCCCACCAACTCGCGAATAAATCGGCTGAACTGGAACGGGCGGCCCAGCAATTACGCAATGTAAACCAGCAGCTGCGCGACCTGGACGCCCAAAAAGACGAATTTTTGAGTCAGGTCAGCCACGAACTTCGGACGCCCATGACGTCCATTCGATCATTTTCTGAAATTCTGATGAACAACGACAACATCTCCGAGGCGGAACAGGGGCGCTTCGTCTCCATCATCAATGATGAAAGTATGCGCCTGACCCGTCTGTTAGACGAAATTCTGGACATCAGCCGCCTGGAAGCAGGCACCCTGAATCTGAAACTTGAGCCTGTCGATACAAACGCCGCCGTCACCGCCGCGCTGGACACCATGTCCGGCATGACTCAAACATCCGGCGTCGCAGTCACCTTCATCCCCAGCCCCAAGATGCCCGTCATTCGCGCCAATTCAGACCGCCTTCGCCAGGTTCTCATCAATATCCTGTCGAACGCGGTAAAATATAATCAATCCTCCCAGCCTGAAATCACTGTCCGGTCTCACCACAACAGGCAGGGTGTTTTCATCGACATTATCGACAATGGCGGCGGCGTCGCCATAAACGACGTCACGATGGTGTTTGAAAAATTTGCGCGAGGACGCAACACCAGCAACGATTATGGCGCAGGACTTGGCCTGCCAATCAGCCGCGCCATCATGAGAGCCATGAAGGGCGACCTCTCAATTGAATTTTCGTCCGACGGAACGAGTTTCTTCCGGCTAAGGCTAGAACGGGACACTGACGCGGACACGACAACGCAATCCAGCG
>JAESSL010000216.1 GCA_016764135.1 Alphaproteobacteria bacterium | reverse complement strand
GCGAAAAAACTGACCCGAATGCGTCCCCGGTCGCCGCCGCCATGATTGGCGATCGACAATAACTTTATGGACAACACCGGGAGAACGCAGGGCATCAAATTCAGAATCAGCCCACCGAGAACGGCCAGCACCAATATTCGCCAGATCGCCGTCTCGGACTCCGGTTCGCCCCGAACGCCACATGGCGTTTGCAAGGCGCCGAAGATCGCTGGCGTCGTCGTCTCCAACGCGCGGCCATCGTCAACAAGCGTCAGGGTTAAATCTACATTTTTAAAATCACCCGCCGTCGCGCCCAGCGCCGTCACTTCGATAAAGGCGCGGCGTCCCTGATCCGCGTAGGTGACTTTAGGGCGGCCAAAGACGGCGTTCTCGGCGCCTTCCACAAACAAATCCGGCGCCGTGAATTGTAAATCGCTTTTCACTTCCGCCGACAGCACAACCGCCTTGTCCCGCAGGGACAACGCAGTCTGCTCAACGCTCATGCCAGTCCCGCCGCGCGGCGTCAGCATCGCGTATTTATAGATCAGCGCAGCGTCCCGGCCTTCGACGGCGGGACCGTCGGGCACATTCAGCGAAAGCGATACATCGTAAGGAACGCAAATGTCATTGCAGGTCAGATACCGCAGCTTGGCGCGAAGCTGCACGGGCTTTCCCGGTTCAGGGACAACGCCGGAAATCGGAAAGATGACCTCATCTTTGTAGCCGAAGGTCTCAAGACCAAAAATAGTAAAGCGGCTGGGCGCGGGCCACGCCATACGGGCCTCGCGAAAATTGGTCGCATCAGACCAGTCCAGACTCGGCGGAAGCCCGGATTCGCCGGGCGAGCGCCAATAAATTTTCCAACCCTTTTTCATCTTGAACTGAAGACCCAGTTGAATCTTCGCCGCCCCGCCGGTTCCCTCAACCGCCGCGACCAAACGTGTGTTCACATGGTCGTTGACGTCCCAGTCTCCCGCCAGCGCAAAGGCCAAACGCGGCGAGATCGCCAGTACGGCGACGAACAGGAAAAGACGAAGACTCATTCGCATCACTCTAAAACTCACCCATCATCAAAGACGCATCTCGGTGCGCACACCACGATATATACGGCTCTCGATCGCTTTTCACCCGTCACATTATCGTGCCTTTTCGTGAAACCGCCTCGCGGGCGTGCGTAAAGACATTCCCGCTGCGGCCATAGTATGAGATAATGAACCATCATATTAAACACGTGATTACCATCAATCATCCGGAAACTGCAGGCCACAGAATGCCGTCCGACGAACAAACTGAAAAGACCGGTTATTTAACAGGGCAATTGCTCATCGCCATGCCCTCCATGAAAGACCCGCGATTCGAGCGCACCGTCATGTATATGTGCGTTCATAATTTTGACGGTGCGATGGGGTTGGTGATCAATCGTCGGCTCGACGAGATCATATTTCCGGAACTGTTGCATCACCTGGACCTCAAACCAGACGTTTATTCTGACGGATCCTTGGAGAACATCCCCGTACATTACGGCGGCCCCGTTGAATCCAGCCGTGGGTTTGTCCTCCATACGCGCGAGTACGAAAAACCCGACACGATCGTGGTCAACGATGATGTCGCGCTGACGGCGAGCCTCGAAATTCTCAAAGACCTGGCCGAACGGCAAGGGCCGGTAAAATCATTGCTGGCGCTGGGATACGCCGGTTGGGCCGCGGGTCAGCTGGACGGGGAAATTCAGCAAAACGCCTGGCTCCATGCGCCGTCCGATGAGACGATCCTGTTTGACACGGCGCTGGATGAAAAATGGGATCACGCCATTTCGAAAATTGGCGTCGACGCTTCACTGCTATCCGGTGACTTTGGACACGCCTGACGATCAGTAAAGAGGCACCGAAGGACGTGGGTCCGCGCGTAGAATTCCAAAAGTCACATGGTCTCGCCATTCACCGTTAATTTTAAATATTGGCGCGCAAGACCTTCCTGCGTAAATCCCGCTTTCGTCAAAACATCCCGGCTCGCCTCGTTTGAAGGCAGACATGCGGCTTCAACCCGGTGCAAGCGCAGGGTCTCGAAAGCAAAAGAGAGCATAAGCTGAACCGCCTCGCTCATATATCCGTTGCGGGCATGTGGCTGACCAATCCAGTACCCGATGCTTCCCGATTGCGACACGCCGCGTCGGACATTCGATAAGGTAATGCCCCCCAGCAAGGTGTCGTCCTGTTTGTCAAAAATGAAGAAGGCGTATATTGACGCCTCGCGCCACTCCGCATGAAACTTTTTTAAACGACGGTGAAATGCGGCGGGGGTCGCGGCGTCAGACGGCCATGTCGGTTCCCACGGAACCAGGAAAGTTTGACTGACCTGACGAATTTCCACCCATTGCCCCTCGTCAGAGCGCAAGGGGGGACGAAGCATGATTCTGGGCCCGACGACCCGGTGGGTTGGCGCGCGCCCTGTTATAAACCCTAGTACATCGGACATTCGTTTACTTCGGCCATGCCTGCACCGCCCTGCTACGATCCGCTTCTATCGTCTGGATATTATACGAAATGCGCAATCACGGCGCGAGCTCGGCGCACAGATCATCATACCCGATCAAATTATCCACCGGCCCTATCGTGGTGAGGGTCGGACGACCGGCAAAAATTCGCGCCGCAACCCGTCGCACAGCATCCACATCCACCGCGTCGATGCGACGGACCTGTTCTTCCAGCGGTACATGGCGCCCGAATATCAACAGTTGCTGCGCAATTTGCTCACAACGCGTCGAGCTCGACTCCAACGCCATCAAGGTCGCTGATTTCAACTGCGTACGGGCGCGCTTGACCTCAAGCTCCTCCAGCGTATCCGGCAAGCGCCGTATTTCAGCACACAAGGCCGGCGTCAATTCCGCCAGCTCCGCCTCGCCCGTACCGGCGTAGATGGAAAACAGGCCGCAATCCATATAGTAGGATGAAAAGGCGTAGATTGAATACGCCAATCCCCGCTGCTCCCGTATTTCCTGGAAAAGTCGGGACGACATGCCGCCCCCAAACAGGGACGCAAACACGGCGGCGGCGTAGAAATCTTCATCATGGTAACTGAATGTCGGAAACCCGAGCACCAGATGCGCTTGCTCCAGATCTCGACTTTCGCGGTAATCGCCACCGACATACGCGCCGGGCTGAGATGTAGCGTCGGAATCTGGTGAAAAACCGCCAAACATATCCTCGGCTATCCGCACGATGGCGTCCGGATCTATATTGCCCACCGCGGAAATTACCATCCGCGACCCGCCATAGACGCGCCCCATATGGTCCATAATGGTTTCACGCGCCATCGCCTCGACGATTTCAGGCTCCCCCAAAACCGGTCGGCCCAGCGCCTGATCCGGAAACGCCGTATTTTGGAAATGATCGAATATAATATCATCCGGCGTATCGCGCGCTTGCCCGATTTCCTGCAACACCACCGCGCGTTCCCGCGTAAGCTCATCGGGATCAAATGTGGAATTCTGTAAAATGTCGGACAGGATATCAAAGGCCAGCGGTGTGTCGCCCTTGAGCACCTTTGCGTAATACGCGGTTTGCTCGCGACTGGTATAGGCGTTGATATGGCCGCCGACATCCTCAATCTCACGCGCGATATCCTGGGCCGAGCGCCGATGCGTGCCTTTGAACGCCATATGTTCCAGAAGATGCGCGACGCCATTGATCTCCGGCGGTTCATGCCGCGCGCCGGAACCAAACCAGACGCCGACGGACGCCGTTTCGACGGATTCCATGACATCCGTCACGACCCGAATGCCGTTTGCGAGGGTTTCGACCTGAACGCCGCTCATGCCGCAGCTCCAGATTTCGCATGGTCCCGTACAAATGCCTGCACCTGCGCCAGATCATTCGGCAATACGGTGAAATGCTCTTGCCGTTCATACAAATCCGCCAAGCGGTGGGGCAAGGGTGCAAAGACGCCGCTGGCGTCTTCGACAACATCGGGGAACTTTGCGGGATGCGCCGCCCCCAATGCAATGGTCGGTAATTTGACGTCCCGCCGCGCATCACGCGCAGCAGCCACGCCAATGGCGGAATGCGGGTCGATCAACTCGCCCGTTTCTTTATAGACGCGATCGATTTCCTCTCGCGTCCGCGCATCGTCGATCCGACGGGCGACAAAAAGTGATTTCACCTGCTGCCATCGATTATCGCCGACGGCCAATCGTCCCTCCGTACGAAACTTCTCCATGGCCTCGTTCAACAACCCGCCGTCCCGGTCGTACAGGTCGAACAACAAACGTTCGAAATTGCTCGATATCTGAATATCCATGCTGGGCGAGATTGTCGGTTTTACGGGCGCCGTTTCCAGAACGCCGCTATCGAAAAACCGCGTCAAAATATCATTTACATTGGTGCCGATAATAAGTTGATCCACCGGCAACCCCATCTGGCGCGCGGCGTATGCGGCGAAGACATTGCCGAAATTTCCACTGGGAACAGAAAACTGAACGGCGACGTCCGGCGCGCCGAGCGACAGGGCTGCATGAAAATAATAGACAATCTGGGCCATGATTCGGGACCAGTTGATTGAGTTCACCGCCGATAAATCCATGTCGTCGCGAAACGGCGTGTCGTTAAACATGGCCTTCACCAAATCCTGACAGTCATCGAAGGTGCCCTCGATCGCCAGCGCATGAACGTTCGCCGCGTCCACCGTCGTCATTTGTCGCCGTTGAACTTCAGAGACCCGCCCATTTGGATAGAGCATGAAAATATCAATAGCGTCCCGGTCGCGGCAGGCCTCGATCGCCGCCGAACCCGTATCGCCCGACGTCGCGCCGACAATCGTGACCCGGCGCCCGCGTCGCGCCAGAACATGATCAAACGCACGCCCTAAAAATTGAAGCGGATAATCCTTGAACGCCAGAGTTGGCCCGTGGAACAACTCCATGAACCACAAGGAGCCATCGAGTTGCTTCAACGGCGCTATGGCGGCATGGTCAAAGTCCCGGTAGGCATCTGTCACCAAATCCGTCAACTCGGCTTCGCTCATCGCGCCATCCACATAAGGCGTCATGATGCGAACCGCGAGCTCCTGATAGGACAAGCCGCGCATTGCGCGGATCTCGTCACTTGAGAATTGCGGCCAAGTTTCGGGGAGGTACAATCCGCCATCCCGAGCGAGGCCGGCAAGAAGCGCACCTTCAAAATCTAGAACTGGAGCTGCGCCACGTGTGCTGATATATCGCAAATTCTTTGTGTCCCACGCTAGGAGGGTGAACGGAGCCATTTATCGGAGTACGTTTGCTCCAAAATTGGCGATACCCTATCGCCCCCTGCTACGTCAAGCAAGCACCGGAAGTTCCCTCAGTATGTTCGCCCACCGCGCCGCCACAACACCTGATTTTTTGGAAATTCAACAGTTTCCGATCAACGCCGAAGAACTGTCCTTTATGGCGCCCAATCTGTCGTTTCCACTCGACGCTCAAGCCTTGGCGGATATCGCCGCCACGCGAGACGCCCCGACGGTTTTGACGCAGAATGGCGTGATCGCCGGGTACGCCGCGCTGTACGTGCGGGACGGTCACCGCTGCATTGGCAATGTAATCGTCGCGCCGTCCTTTCGGGGAAAAGGAGCGGGTCGGGCGCTTATTGACGTCATGAGCCAGATTGCCAAAAAGCAGTTTGACGCACTAGACGTTCATCTTTCCTGTACGAACCGAAATACAATCGGGTTGTTGCTGTATACGAAGCTTGGGTTCACGCCGTACGCAATCGCAACGCGCGAAGATCTGAACGGGGGTCGACGCGCGTTAATTCATATGCGTCGAGACCTGAGCGCGCTCTAAAGAACGTTAGTTTTCCAGGTATCGCGTGCGCAGATGCCGTTTAAACGCCGCGTCATCAAGAGGGCGACCCGTGGCGGCCTCGATCACGCCGTCTGTTGAGGTCACGGATGCCTGTGAATGCACATTGTTGCCTAACCACGTCATAAGGGGTGAAAAATCTCCTCGCCGCAGCCCGTCGACTATGTCCGGGTTTTGAGCGGACGCTGTCTCAAAAAACTGGGCCGCCGCCATCGCGCCCAAAGTATAGGTCGGAAAATAACCCCAGGCACCGTCATACCAGTGAATATCCTGGAGACAGCCCCGACGGTCATCCGGCGGCGTAATGTTCAACAAGGCTTGCAACCCGTCGTTCCATGCGCCGGGCAAATCGCGCAAACTCAGATCGCCCGCCAACATCGCGCGTTCCAGGCGATATCGTAAAATCACATGCGCCGGATAGGTCACCTCATCCGCATCAACCCGGATAAAGCCCCGTTCCACCCGTATAGCCCGGCGATACAAATTCTCTGCACTCCAGGTTGAACCGCTTCCACCAAAGGCGTCCCGAAGAACCGGCGCCGCCCACTCATAAAACGGGCGCGACCGACAAGCCTGCATTTCCACAATCAACGACTGGCTTTCATGCAAAGTCATGCCACGCGCGTCGCCGACCGGCTGATGACGCCAGGCTGCCGGGCGCCCGCGCTCATACATTGCATGACCGGTTTCGTGCAACACCCCCATCAAGGCGAAGGCGTAATCATCTTTTTCGTATCGGGTCGTGATGCGGCTGTCTTCGGGCGTGCCTGTTGAAAAGGGATGGAGGCTTTCGTCCAGGCGCCCTTCGTCAAAATTGAAACCTACCGCCTCCGCCATACGGCGACACAGGGCGCGTTGTTTTTCCGCCGGAAAGGGCCCTGTCGGCGCCAAGGGCGTCGGCGCATTGTCCTGACGCGACAAAACATCGTCGAGAAAGCCCGGCAGAAACGCCGCGTATTCGTCGAAGATCACATCAATATTGGCCGACCGCCCACCGGGTTCGTAAGAGTCCAGCAACGCGTCGTACGCGCCGCAGCCCAACGCCGCCGACTTCGCCTCGGCGATGCTTTTGGTCAGCGTAAGAACCTCTTCCAGCGCGGGGCGAACGCTTTCAAAGTCGCTCTTCGCCCTCGCGTCACGCCAAAGGGTCTCGCAATGCGACCCCGCGCGCGACATCGCGTCAACCAGGTCACTGGGCACGGCGGTCGCGTGAACCCAACGCCGACGCATTTCGTCCACGTTCGCCGCGCGCCAACGGCCTTCGCCCGCGCCCCTCTCGCCTGTGGTCGCAGCGAGTTCCGGCACTCCCTGCTCCAGGAGGTCGCCAATCCGAGACTCAGTTATCATTTCATGACGCAACACCTTCAGAGTTGCGATTTGTTCCGCCCGCGCCGCTGCGCCGCCGGGCGGCGTCATGACCGACTGATCCCAGTGTAGCGCACCTATTGCATCCCCAACCAACGACAGGCGGCGCCACTGGGCCTCCAGCTGCGCATAAGCAGACGTCGCCGGGGCTTCAGAGGTCATTTATCGGTTGGCGGCTGTTGTCGATGGTACACGACGTAAATAATGATCAACGCGAAAAACAGGCTTAACCAGGTGATGGCGTATTCAATGTGGTAGTTCCGAATATCCAGGGTCCATTGACTACCAAT
>JAESSL010000215.1 GCA_016764135.1 Alphaproteobacteria bacterium | reverse complement strand
TTCAGGAGCCATCGCCAGATTTGGCGCCGGCTCCATATTTGAATTCGGCGTTTTATTCTGGTTCGGCGCAAACGGACGATAGGCCGCGACGGGCGGCGGCGCCGGCACCGGAATGCCATCGGCGCGTTTGGACAGGTAATTCGAACGTTTCCCATCATTCGCGCCTGAAGCCCCTGCACCGGGGCGAGCGGAAGATGACGACGCCTCAGTCGGTTCATCCTGGTTCCCGACGTAATTTAACCCGATTGCAACGACAATCACGATGACGCCGAACAATCCTATAATCACAAATCGATTCACGAGTTCAAGAATCCAAACAGAAACGCCAAGCCGGTCATCGGCCAAGATACGCGGTCAGCATACACAGGTCTGCGAATCCGGACAAACGTAGTACAAGGTGCGCTCAATTCAGAGACCCCCAAATCTATGGTCCAGCATGAGGTGGCGTCGCGAGCAAAAATTCCGCAATCGCGCTCAAATCACGCTCGGTCATACGACCTGTCGAATTCTCCACGACTTCCGTCATGGCCCCGCCCACAAAATCCCCGTCCGGCAAATAGCCCTCGGCAAGAAACGACACGATCTCCTCTTTGCTCCAGACGCCAATTCCCTTTACCGCATGCGTCGTGATATTTGGAATCCGGTCGCCTTTCGGTCCAGATTTTGACCCTGCGAATTCCCGATCCAGCCGCATCCCCCCCATCAAGGTTCGTGGCGTATGACACTCCCCGCAATGCCCCATCACACGCACCAGATAGGCGCCGCGATTCCATTCCTCCGACTTGGCGGGATCCGACGCAAAGGGAGTGTCGTCAAAATATAAAAACCGCCAGAAAACAAGGAGCGGACGCAGGTTGAACGGAAAGTCGAGTTCGTGATCCTGATTGCGTCGCGCCCGCGGCGGCTGTGCTTGTAAATACGCCCACAAAGCCGACAAATCCGCATCGGTCATCGCCGCATAAGAGGCAAAGGGAAACGCCGGAAAATAATAGGCGCCTTCGGGAGACCGACCCTCGCGCATCGCTCTGAAAAAGTCCGCCTCGCTCCACGCGCCAACGCCATGCTCGCGGTCTGGTGAAATGTTCGGCGTCACAAAGACTCCAAACGGGGTTTTCAGTCGGCGCCCGCCAGCAAGTGGTTCGCCTTTTGGTTTTTCCGCCGTATGGCACCCGACGCATCCGGACGCCTGGAATATATACGCGCCTTCCTTCACCAGCGCCTTATCGGAAACAGCGACGGAATTGGCAGACCCAGAATCGGCGGATGCTGCTGGATTGGCGGCGAAAATGCACAAAAACACTGCTGCGACGGCGCTTGGCATTCTCAAATACATTTTGACCCTGCTTTCCAAATATCTAGCGCCGCCAATATGTTCAGTTGATTAACGAATTCGTCATTTGAACATGATACAAATTAACGAATGCGAATAGTAAAAAAAAGTCGCTCGATTCCTGGATCATGCAAACAATTGCACCCAGCTACCGACGCGACCCAAAAATAAAGGCTTCAACAATAATAAAAGGACAAACTATGCCAAAACCAAATTCAATTTGTGTTTATTGCGGCTCATCCGATCAGGGCCCCGACAGTCATCGTCAAGCGGCGCAGGACTTGGGTGAAACACTTGCGCGCAACAAGATCCGCCTGGTGTATGGCGGTGGACAAATAGGACTGATGGGCGCCACCGCAGACGCGGCGCTGGCAAATGGCGGCGAGGTAATCGGTATTATCCCGCAATTCCTGAAGGACCTGGAGGTTGGCCATGCCGGTTGCACTGAATTAATCGTAACCGACACAATGCATGAACGAAAACGCAAAATGGTCGAATTATCCGATGCGTTTGCGATTCTGCCCGGAGGGTTGGGCACATTAGACGAAACCTTTGAAATTTTGACGTGGCGTCAACTTCGCCTGCACGACAAGCCAATCATTCTGGTTAATATCGATGACTACTGGTCCCCGCTTCTGGCGCTGATCGAAAACCAGATCAATGAAAACTACGTCCGCGCGGAACATCGCCGCCTCTACGAAGTCGTCGATCGCGTTGAAGACATTTTACCGGCAATCACCCGATCGCCTGTTTCAGAAGAGCTCGTCATGTCGGACAGGCTGTAAGGCTTCCCGAAAATTCAGTCAATTTTGTAAACAAAGCGCCCCTATATGGGGGTGCGGGGCCTTGCGCCGTAATTCCGGGATGGTATTGTGCCCCCGCTTTACAGCGTCGGGTTTTGCGACATGGTTCAGGCGACGATATTTTCGCTCGGATTCGCCATTCATGAACCCCGCTGTCGAGAGAATGTATTCGACGGCGCGCGGCGCACAGATTTCACCTCCCGCCAAGACATATTCGGTTCGCGGCTTAATCAACCAACAGGATGACATGACTATGCTAGACCTCTTGAACATCGCACGGACGGAAGCCGATGGCGGCGACCTGCTTGGCTTGCTCTCAAGCCTTTTCGAACCAACTGAAGTCCGGCCGACCGGATATCCGGACGCTGTCATCTGGCAGGGTGGGAACCACGATGGATCGGTGAAACCGGTTGCGCATTCTCTGACCGACGCATACGCGCTGCTCGGCACCATCGCGGCAATCGACATTTTGGGATTACCCTATTACGCCGTGCCGATGTGGTCGCAAATTCGCCACGACAAACAACTGGAGCCCCTGAGCTGGTTCGGCAACATGCCCTGCACATCGATCAAATGGTCGACCGCAGGCGACGCCTATGTAAAAGACGGCAAAGGCGGCAAGGTTGTCGTTATGGGCAAGTCCGGCAACGCACCGTTACGGACGCAAGCAGGCGTTTTCTGTAATGTTCGTCCTTATGGCTGCACCACAGTCGTACGCTGCATGCCCTGCCTTCCCTATTCCCAGGACAAGGCGGTTTTCACCGTCAGCGCCGAAACCGGCATTATCCATTCGGAAATGAACACGCCGGGCGTTCAGATGGCCTATGCTTGCCGCTTGTTCCTGAAGATGGTGAATGACACCGGAAAACTGGGCCGTGTGGCGTTCAAGCCGACGCAAGCGATGGAAGACGGCATCAATGCCGGCATTCTGTCCTGGATGCTCCAGGGAACAAAGTTCTCCGTGGGTCGTAAATGGGCCGTGGACGGATACGAAGAGCACCGCGAACTCGTCGACCGCATTATTGCGCT
>JAESSL010000214.1 GCA_016764135.1 Alphaproteobacteria bacterium | reverse complement strand
GTCGATTTTACTGTGTTCGACGCTGGCCGTCATCGCCGCCGGATTGGCGACAGCGGTGCAAGGGGACTGGCGTTGGCTGAACGGCTTTGATCTGATGTTGATGGCGATAACAGGCTTATTGTCGGGGTCGGCGCATTATTTGCTCATCGAGGCCTTCGCCAAGGGGGAAGCGTCTGTTGTTGCGCCTTTCAAATATTTCAGTCTGTTATGGGCTGTTCTGATCGGGGTGGTGATCTGGGGCGAACGACCGGACCAATGGATGATTACAGGGTCCATTTTCGTCGTCGGCGGCGGTCTTTACGTCCTGCATCGGGAGATGATCCGGAGGCGAGCGGCGGCGAAGGCGGAATGACGGCGAAATCCATGGTTGCGAGCGTCGCGGACTCTATGGCAGAAACGCCCTGAGGGTGGGATATTCGCTGTCGAGAATTGGAGCGCGCGTGATACGAATCTGGAAATTTGCAGTAGCCTTTGGCGCCGCCATTTTATGTGCGAACACCGCCTTTGCTATTGAGTTTGATCGCTGGCTTGAAGCGCTCAAAACCGAAGCGCTGACAAAGGGGATATCGCAATCAACGCTGGATGCGGCGTTCAAGGGCATCAAACCGATTCCTCGGGTTGTTGAGCTGGATCGGAAGCAACCTGAATTCACGCTCACCTACAAACAGTATATGCAGCGCGTCACACCGAACTCCCGCGTACAAAAAGGTCGTCGAAACCTTGAGGCCAACCGAAAAATACTGAATGAGGTTTCCAGAAAATATGGCGTTCAGCCCCAGTTTATCGTCGCCTTCTGGGGAATTGAGACCGATTTTGGACGCGTAACGGGCGGATTTAAAGTAATCCCCGCACTGGCGACGCTGGCGCATGATGGGCGCCGCAGTAAATTTTTTCGGCGTGAATTGTTTTATGCGCTGCGCATTTTGGAAGAAGGCCACATCTCGGCGAAAAACATGGTTGGGTCCTGGGCTGGCGCGATGGGCCAATCGCAATTCATGCCGTCCAGTTTTATAGGATACGCCGTTGATCATGACGGCGATGGACGCAAGGATATCTGGACGACGAAAGCCGATGTTTTTGCATCAGCGGCCAATTACCTGTCCAAATATGGGTGGCGCGGCGACGAACGGTGGGGGCGTCAAATTACGCTCCCCACTGGTTTTGATCAAAAGATGGTGGGGCTAAAAACGAAAAAAACCATTCAGGAATGGGCGGCGCTTGGATTGACTAAAGCGAATGGCGCGCCATTGCCCAGATCCGACTTGTCCGCGTCTGTGATACAACCGGCGAAAGAGGGCGGGCCCGCGTTTCTGGTCTATAAAAATTACCGTGTAATTTTGAAATGGAATCGCAGCCATTACTTTGCGATGGCGGTCGGACATCTTGCCGACAGGATCGCGGCGAATTAGACTACATAGTGTGTCTTTCACGGTAAAATACCCCACGGAGTGATTGTGCGATCTCGCCCATCCGGAATTTTAATGTTTACGACGATTGTTTGCGGCCTGATCCTGTCAGGCTGCGCCGAAACTGAATTTGTCGTCCATAGCGCCAAACGAATCACCGGTTCCGCAGAGCCCCAGAGTCCAACAGCGTCAGGACGCTATAAAGTTGGCAAACCCTATAAAATTGGCGGCGTCTGGTATTACCCAAAGGTTGATTACAACTACCGCGAAACCGGGATCGCGTCCTGGTATGGCGACGCCTTTCACGGCAAGGCGACGGCCAATGGCGAAGTGTTTGATATGAACGCCGTCAGCGCGGCCCATCGTACATTGCCTTTACCCAGTGTTGTGCGCGTCATCAATTTGAAAAACGGCCGGGCGTTAAAGGTGCGGGTAAACGATAGAGGTCCCTTTGCGCACGGGCGAATCATTGACCTGTCTCGTCGCGCCGCGCAACTGCTCGGGTTTGAACGGCAAGGTACGGCTAAAGTGCGCGTGGAAATTATCGCAGCGGATAGCCGTCAGATGGCGAATGCGAACGGTGGACGCATTGTTGAAAAGAACCCACATCCCGTGCCGAAACCGGCGCCAACCAGTCGCGTGTCGAGCGCCCCGTTGAGCGCGCCCAACGGATTCAAGACCGCTCCGCCTGATAAGGGCGCCGAACCGAATGCATATTCGGAGAAGTCGGCGTCGGCGCAATCCAGCATCGGCGGCGCGCCTCTGGATGAAACGGTGTCACTGGTCGCAGTCCCGAAAACTTCTGGAATTTTTGTGCAAGCAGGCGCCTTTGCGCGCTATGAAAATGCAAATCGGCTGCGCGCATTGTTATCGAGCGTCGGCGAGGCGAAAATTTATCAAGTAAAGGTCTCGAAACAGCCATTTTTTCGTGTTCGTTTAGGCCCTGCGGCGACGGTTGAGGAGGCTGACGCCATATTGGCGAAAGTCTTCGCTTCGGGATACGAGAACGCCCGAATAATTATTTCCGATTAGATATATACTGCGCGCAATAGCGCAATTTGAGGTTTTAACGATGATCTTTAAGACGCGGTTTAGGACGATTGTTTTTCTTGCGATTGGGGCGTTCATTCTTTCGGCGACATCGGCGAGAGCGTTTGAAACTGCAGCGCGTCAAGCCATTGTGATCGACTTTCAAACCGGCGCCACATTGTTTGAGAAAAATGCGGATACCACCATGTATCCCGCGTCGATGACCAAAATGATGACGGCTTATCTACTGTTTGAACGCATTAAAAGTGGCGCATTGAGCCTGAACGACACCTTTCCGGTCAGCGAGAAGGCGTGGTCAAAGGGCGGCTCAAAAATGTTTGTAAAGGTCGGCGACCGGGTGAAAATTGAAGATTTGATCCGGGGCATCGTCGTTCAATCCGGAAATGACGCCACGATCGTCGTTTCAGAAGGCATCGCCGGTAGTGAATCCGCCTTCGCGGAACTTATGACCGAAAAAGCGACTGAACTGGGAATGACGGAAACCACGTTTCGCAACGCGAGTGGCTGGCCGGATCCGGAACATGTCACCACGGCCCGAGACCTGGCGACATTGGCCGAATCAACAATCCGGAATTCCCCTGAGTTCTATAAATATTACGGGGAAAAGAGTTTTACCTATAACAAGATCAAGCAAGGCAACCGGAACCCTCTGCTCTACAAAAGCGTGGGCGCGGATGGCCTGAAAACCGGACATACGGAAGCCTCGGGGTACGGATTGACCGCATCGACGACCCGCAATGGACGACGCATGATACTCGTGGCGAACGGGTTTAAATCGGTCAAGGCGCGCTCCAATGGCTCTGAACGGATAATCGACTGGGCCTATCGGTCGTGGTCGAATTACAAATTGTTTTCCAAATCTGAAAAACTGATCGATGCAAGCGTATGGCTCGGCATGAAAGATTCAATTCCGGTCATTATTGAAAACGACCTGACTATTTCGATGCTGCGGAAATCCCGAAAAAAAATGAAAGTGTCCGTAAAACTGGATGAACCAATCCCGGCGCCAATTACCGCCGGTGCGCGCGTGGCGACATTGATTGTCTCAGCGCCAGATTTTGAAACTCTGGAAATACCGCTTGTCGCTGGCGTCGCCGTAAATCGTCTGGGGCCTGTGGGACGGTTAGGCGAGGCAGTTCGTTTTCTCGTTTGGGGCGGTAAGTAGTAAGGTGATCGAAACGGCACAACCCCCTAGATTCATTACCTTTGAAGGCGGCGAAGGCTCTGGTAAATCAACTCAAATCCAGCTGTTGGAGGACTATCTGACAGCGTGTGGGCAATCTGTTGTTCTGACGCGCGAGCCCGGCGGGTCCCCGGGCGCCGAATTATTGCGCGATCTTCTTGTCGAGGGCGAACCCGGTCGTTGGGATGGGGTTACCGAAGCGCTGATGCATTTTGCCGCCCGTCGCGACCATGTGGAACGGACAATTCGGCCGGCGCTGGCGCGCGGTGACTGGGTGCTGTGTGACCGCTTTGTCGATTCAACCATCGCCTATCAAGGGTATGGGCATGGGCTCTCGCTCGACATCATCGAGACGCTGCGCACCATCGCCATCGGCGACTTTGCACCGGATTTGACCTTGATTCTCGATACGTCCGTCGATATCGGCTTGGCCCGAGCCGCAGTGCGAGGCGAGGGCGGAGACCGTT
>JAESSL010000213.1 GCA_016764135.1 Alphaproteobacteria bacterium | reverse complement strand
GGCGATCGCACAGCTTCACCTTGTTGACTATGAGGCGATTGGTCTTGGCGACTTTGGCAAGCCGGGCAACTATTTCGCGCGCTTCGTTCAAATCGACCAGAAACAGAGATAATCCGCGCTCGTCGGCGCCGCCCGTGCGCGCCAGAACGACGGTAAAGTCGGCCACATCGCCATCCGCAACAGGCTCCTTAACGCCATTGAGAACGCCGTTTGACGCAACGACAGCGATTGTTTTGGGCGTTGGGGCGCCGATGCCCTCCGCGATCGCGAAACAACCAATCCGTTCGCCCATCGCCATATCCGGCAAATAAGCCTGTTTTTGCTCGTCGCTGCCCGCCATCAAGATCGCCTCGGTCGCCAGATACACCGAGGACGAAAAGGGTGTCGGCGCCAGGGATCGACCTAATTCTTCCGCCAGAACGCACAAGTCTTCCGGGCAAAGGCCCGCGCCGCCAAATTCTTCGGGGATCGTTGTTCCCATCCAGCCAAGGATCGCCATTTCATCCCAAAGCGCTTTGTCACAAGGCATGGAATCATCTTCGAGAACGGCGCGTACGACGCGGGGCGGCGACTGATCGGTCAAAAACTTCCGCGCCTGGTCGCGCAACATGCGTTGATCATCTGAAAAGTCGAAATTCATCTCTATGTCCCCTATTCGCCAGAGCGCAATACTGTCCGCGCCGATTACATTTAGTAATCCATACTATCGACGGGGTTCTCGCCATCCGTCAACCGAAACCGTGAAGTTTGTCCGGACATTAATCGCCAGATCGCCTAAAGTCTTGAATGGCCCGGACTTATGGTCGTACCCTTCTCTTCCGGAACGTTGTCCCAATTTTTTGGAATAATAAAACGCCATGACCTTAAACGCGCAAGCACCCGCTCCGAACGCCCCGTCGGGCGCCCTTAATATAAAGGCGCTGGCGCCGCTGATGGGAGCCGAGATTTTTGATCTGGACCTGTCGCAACCCCTCGACGCGGACCTTGTCGCCGACATCAACGATGCATTTCTGGCCCACCATGTTCTGGTCTTCCGCGACCAGTCTCTGCCCAAAGACGCGCAGGTCGCGTTCTCTGAGAATTTCGGCGAACTGGAAAGCCATGTCCATCGGTTGCGCAGCGGCGAAAAAAGGCCCGCGCTTCACGTGGTCAACAATCTTGATGAAAATGGGATGCCGACGGAACGGCCGCGCACGACCGGCAACTACTTTTGGCATACGGACAAGTCGTACCACGCGGTTCCATCGCTCGCGACGCTTCTATATGCCGTAGAACTGCCGCCATCGGGCGGCGACACGTTGTTCGCCAATACAAAACGCGGATACGAAACGCTGTCAGCCGAAACCAAACAGCAGATTGCCGATCTTCGCGTGGAACATAGTTGGGAAGCCAGCCGTCTGAATACGGGTAATACGCCCGCGACCGAGGCGGAAAAACGCGACCGCCCGCCGGTTGTTCACCCTCTGGTGCGCACCCACCCCAACACCGGGGCCAAAACACTCTATGTCGGGATGCACACGTCTCATATTCTGGATATGCCGGAGGACAAAAGCCGCGCGCTTCTCGATATGCTGGTAGATCACACAACCAAACCGGAATTGGTCTACAGGCACCAATGGCGCATGGGCGATCTCGTCATGTGGGATAACCGATGCCTGCTGCACCGGGCGGACAAAAACTACGACATGGCGGCCCAGCGGCGGCTGTTGCACCGGACGGTGATCAAAGGGTCGCTTCCCTTTTAATCACCGCCGGGCTAATCACCGCCGGGAAAATCAACGCTGACAAAATCACCACCAGCGTCATTTCAGCACCGAATGCTTCAGTCGAGCTGCAGCTTGTCGGCGACGCCGTATTTCTCGCCAACGACCATCAACTTGGCAATTGTTGAATCTTCAATTTCAATCCCGTCGCGGGACCGCGCGATCGCACGGATATGCTCAAGTTCGCCCGGATAGAAGATTTCATCGACGCCCTTTTGCTTACGGGTGGCCTTCAGATATTTTGCAAAACCGTCAACTTCCGCCTTGAAGACTTCCAGGGACCGGAACGCCTCAACCTTGAACGCGACCATGAAGACCCCGTCATTATGTCGACCGGACGCCTCGACTCCAAAGCCCAACCCCGTGAGCAGACCCGAGAATATTTCGACCATGGCGGACAAACCATAACCCTTATGACCTTCTGGCCCACCCAACGGCAACAGGACGCCGCCATCGTATAAATCCTGCGGGTTCGTTGTGGGATTGCCATCCTTGTCAATCACCCAGCCCTCGGGGATATCCTGCCCGCGCGCCAATGCGAGTTTGACCTTGCCATTGGCGACGGCGGACGTCGCCATATCAATGAAGAACGCCCCGTCGAGGTTTGACGGAATGGCGTAACAAATTGGATTGGTCCCCAACCGCGCCTCAGCGCCGCCAAACGGCGCCACGGATTTTGGCGAGCGTCCTGAATCCGCTGTCATCATGCCGATCATGCCTTCCGCCGCCGCCATGCAGGGATAGGCGCCAACCCGACCGACATGGCTTTGCTTGTGAATCGTCGTCGCGGCGATGTTGCTCTTCTTCGCTTTTTCGATGGTCATTTTCATCGCGCGTTCGGAAATAGCGTAGCCGAAGCCCCAGTTCCCGTTGATCACCGTCGTGGTATCGCTTTCCTGAATGATCTCAAACGGCGCCCCCGGCACGATGTGTCCGCGTTCCACGCGATCGATATAAGAGGGAATTTGCATAATGCCGTGAGAATCATGCCCCGCGAGATTGGCGCCGATCGAATGCCGCGAAACAATTTCCGCTTCTTCCTCGCTCGCCCCGGCGGCGATCAGCAATATACTTGCAGTTTTGGTTAATCGGTCAGCTTGAATTAGCGGCATTGCGCACACTCCTCGTTAGGATAAATTATCGAAAAACGACGACAGGTTTGAAGACGAATGTCCTCCACGGCTCCTTAATCATTCAAAAACCATCCGGTGAATGCAAGCCGCAGGAACAACGCCCTTTAAAATTCAAATCAAAACGGGCAGCATGGCGCGCAGTTCCACAGCCCCTTTTCGGGCTGTCCCCGCCATGAATTTTAACCAAAATCAGGGAAGATCCAACGCCATGACCGACTTGTTGCTTGTAGCGCAATTACCCCCCTTTCTGCTGGAGGCGTTGGAAAAAGACTACATCTTGCATGATTTTCTGAATGCGGCTGATCCTGAAAAACTGCTCAGTGAGGTTGGCCCACGCATTCGCGGCATTCTGGCGGGCGGCACCAAAGGACCGAACGCCAATCTTATCAATCGACTGGAAAACCTGGAAATCATCACTTCCTTCAGCGTCGGCTTCGATGCAACGGATGTGGTTGCGGCCCAAGCGCGCGGCGTCATTGTCACCCATACGCCCGAGGTGCTCACTGGCGATGTCGCCGATTTGGCGATGACGTTTATCCTGATGAGTTCGCGGCGCATTGGCGAATCCGAGCGGTTCCTGCGCGAAGGTACCTGGCTCAAACAGCGCATGGGTCTGGGGACCACAATTCGTGGCAAGCAATTAGGGATCTTGGGGCTTGGCCGTATTGGTATGGCCGTTGCCCGACGTGCGGAGGTCTTTGGGCTCAATATCAATTTTTACGATACCAAACCCATGGGCGACCTGACCTACCGATCCTATCCAAGCCTGATAGAACTGGCGACCGCCAGCGATATTTTACTGGTGACCTGCGAAGGCGGCGACGCCACGCGCGATCTGGTCAACGGCCCGGTGCTTGACGCCTTGGGTCCCAAAGGTATCTTGGTCAACACCGCGCGCGGCAGCATTGTCGATCAACCAGCCCTCGTCAAAGCCCTGCAGGAAAACCGCATCGCAGGCGCGGCGCTGGATGTCTTCAACGCCGAACCGAATGTCCCTGAAGAATTGATCGCGATGGAGAACGTCATCCTGACGCCCCATATCGCCAGTTCAACGCATGAAACCCGGCGCGCGATGGCGGATCTGGTGCTCGACAATCTGAAAGCGCATTTCTCGGGTAAGGCGCCAATTACGCCGGTGCCCCCACAAGTTTAACGGACCCCGCCCGAACGACTTTATCCGATCGAATTGGTTCGAATACCGCACGGCCCGCGTGGGCCGTGCG
>JAESSL010000212.1 GCA_016764135.1 Alphaproteobacteria bacterium | reverse complement strand
GGCCGAGCCTGAAACGCCTCTTTCGACCGCTTCGCCCAGCGCATGGACCGGCGCATTGAATCCGCGGCGACTTCCTTGGTCACCGGATGCGGCGTGCATTCATCCAGAACCATGGTGATGTCGGCGTCCAGCATGCGTTGAATATCAACTGCGCGTTCCGGCGACAAATCGTGATAACTGCCATCAATATGCGAGCGGAACCGCAATCCCTGTTCACTCAACTCCCGCAGGTCGCTCAGGGACATCGCCTGAAATCCACCTGAATCGGTCAAAATTGGCCCCGTCCAGTTCATGAATTTGTGCAACCCGCCCAGACGCTCGATCCGTTCCGCGCCCGGGCGCAACATCAGGTGATACGTATTGGACAACACGACTCCCGCGCCCGTCGCCGCGACCGCATCCACGGTCATCGCCTTGACCGTGGCGGCGGTGCCGACGGGCATGAAGGCGGGGGTCTCGAAACTTCCATGCGCGGTATGGGCTCGGCCCCGTCGTGCGGCGCCCTCACTGGCCAGAACCTCAAATGAAAATTCGGTCATCGCAGGTTCTCCGGAAAAATAAGACAAGCGTCCCCATAAGAATAAAACCGGTATTCGCGATCAATGGCGCACGCATAAGCGTCGCGCATCCGATCCAGACCACCAAGAGCGGACACCAGCATAAACAACGTCGAGCGGGGCAAGTGAAAATTGGTCAACAAGACATCAACCACGCGGAATTTGAATCCCGGTGTCATAAAAATATCCGTCTCGCCCTGAAACGGCTGCAACACCCCGTCCGCATCCACCGCGCTTTCCAGCAATCGGGCGCATGTCGTGCCCACCGCGACCACACGACCACCGCGGGCGCGGGTCGCCTTCACCAGCGCCACCGTCGCGTCGTCGATTTCACCATATTCCGAATGCATCTTGTGATCCGCAATATTATTGACCTTGACCGGCAGAAACGTCCCCGCCCCCACATGAAGGGTCAGTCGGGCGATTTCAACGCCCCGGACGTCCAACGCGCGCGTCAGGTCTTCGGTGAAGTGCAGCCCCGCTGTCGGCGCCGCCACCGCGCCTGATTTTTCGGCGAACATGGTCTGGTAATCGGCGCCGTCGGAGTCCTCTGAGCGCCCTTTTCGAATATAAGGCGGCAGCGGCATGGAACCATGCGTCGCCAGCGCCGCGTATAAATCTTCCGGCTTCATGGCGAAGCGTAGAATCACATCACCTTCCGGCGGCTTCGCGTCGACTGTCGCAAAAAATCCATCCGCGAAATCGACCCGGTCGCCCACATGAAGCCTGCGGCCCGGTTTGGCGAAAGCGCGCCATCGACCCTCCCCCAGATCCTTGTGCAAGGTCGCCTCGATCGCGACCGCATCGCGCTTGCCCCGCAACCGCACCGGAATAACCTTGGTATCGTTCACAACCAATAAGTCGCCGGGCTTCAGGATTTCAGGCAAATCCGAAATATGCCGATCTGACAATTCATTCCCGATCACCAACAACCGCGCTGCATCGCGCGGCGTGCACGGATGTTGCGCAATGCGCGCCTTCGGCAACTCAAAATCAAATTGATCGATGGATAAATCGTCAGCCATGGATGTCCGCGCCGCTTTGATCGGCGCCAATTATCCAGCGCCAAATACAGTGAACCTCGAATGAAAAAGTCGAGCCTACTTAATCCCAACGCCGACAACCCGCAAGACGGGATCGGCGTATTTACGCGCCGGTCCAGCAGGGTTTTCTAACAAAATCAGAAATAAATTCCAAAATAACGCCCTTATACGCGAATAAGCGCCTGTTTGCCCCTAAAAACCGTCAATCAACTTGCCTATATCCTTAAAAAGGAGTTAATTTATCATATGGCTCAAATAGCAGGATTCGACTCTACGGTTGCGTCCGCTGGCCTTGGAACAGAGGCGCGGCAGCAGGATTCTGCGCCTGACGCCTCCCGAGTTACGCCCGTCGCCGATGGCGAAGCGCAACGACCGGATCGCCAACCCAATACGCCTGAAGAAACCGCCTCCGAGTTCGAAGGCCGCGTCGCCTTCACCACGAAATTTGGTCCGGATGAAACCGGGTTCCCGCTTCAACTCGTTCGGGGCGATAAACTGGAAGCCGCCGTCAATCTGGATATCCAGGCGTTACAAAACTCCCCGCTCTCCAGCTCTAATAATGACGTCGTCATCCGTGCGCAGGAATCGGAACAAGGTTTGGAAAGCACTTCCACGCAATCACCCACCGCTCAGGGCGGCGGCGCTCAAGTTACCGTTGAAACATCAGGCGCAACCCCGGATACTGGCGGGACTACAGCTGCAGGCGTCACGCAAACCACATCAACCACCAGCAGCGGCGGCGGGACGCCCCCTTCAGACCCCGGCTCCGTCGTCGACGTACAAGTCTAAACGACGCCCTTCACCACAGATTTACCTCGTTACCCTATTTCTCACACCGCCGTTTCTGGCGATGTCGAGCGACTCACACATCAAAATTCGAAACCCGCGCTAAGGTTAAATGCGGGCCTGAAACCCAAAGGGAGGAACTATACCCATGCAAGTCGCAGTCCTAGATGATTACCAGAATGTCTCGCTCGAACTGGCGGATTGGAGCCAAATTGACGCCAAAACCACTGTCTTCAACAACCCCATTGGCGATAACGACGCGGTCGTCGCCGCCCTGTCGGGGTTCGACGTGATCGTCTGCATGCGGGAGCGGACGCCGTTTCCCGCCAGCGTGATTGAACGCTTGGATAATTTGAAACTGCTCATTACAACGGGCATGCGCAACGCCTCCATCGATATGGACGCCGCCAAGGCGCGCAATATCACGGTCTGCGGAACCCAGGGCAAAGGGTCGCCAACGTCAGAACTCGCCTGGGCCTTGATCCTCGGGTTGATGAAAAACATCCCTAGCGACGACCGCTCCATGCGTGAGGGCGGCTGGCAGCCAAATCTCGGGATTGACGTCATGGGTAAAACGCTGGGGCTTTTGGGCCTAGGTAAGCTGGGCGGCGAAGTCGCCAAGGTCGGCATCGCCTTTGGTATGAACGTTGTCGCCTGGAGCACCAACCTGACCGACGAGCGCGCGGCCGAAGCCGGCGCGCGCCGGGTCGAAAAAGATGAGCTTTTCGCCACATCCGACGTGCTCAGCATTCATCTTATTCTGGGCGATCGGTCGCGCGGGCTCGTTGGCGCGCGGGAGTTGGGCCTGATGAAACCGACCAGCTTTCTGGTCAACACGTCACGCGGCCCCATTATCGATCAGGACGCGCTGATCGATACGCTTCAGAACAAGCGCATCGCCGGCGCCGGGATCGACGTG
>JAESSL010000211.1 GCA_016764135.1 Alphaproteobacteria bacterium | reverse complement strand
GGCACGGTATAATTAATATCGTGGCTGTATCCCAGCTGAAGCGTCAGCTTGCTCCTCTGCACCTGAGCGCGATAGCCGACGCCGTTAACCTCCAGGCGCTTGGAATAGCCCTCTGACACGCCGCTGATCGCATTATTTACCAGACTACGCGTCGTGCCCCACATGGACAGCGCCCGTTTGTTGGTGCCCTTTGGCGTGACAAGGACATTGTTATCTTCAATACGCACCTCAACATCCGACACAATCTTGACGGATAGTTCGCCAAGCTTGCCCTTGGCTTTCAGCATACCTTCAACGATGCTGACCTCAACGCCGCTCGGCACGGCAACCGGAGTTTTTCCTACGCGTGACATCCGTCTCTCCTGATGGTCTACCTTCCGGCGTACGCAATGTACCGCCCCTGGCAAACCCAATACAATTTCTCAAACCAGCTACAAAGGCTCTACGACGAGCCTCTATACCATTCCGCTAGAACAGTCGGCAAATAACCTCACCGCCAACATTCGCCTCACGCGCTTCAGCGTCAGACAAAATACCGCGCGGCGTGGAGAGGATTGAAACCCCCAAACCATTATACTCGCGCGGTAAATCCTTAATTTTGGAGTACACGCGACGGCCTGGCTTGGATACGCGAGAAATCTCGCGGATCACCGGCGACCCGTTGCTGTACTTCAGTTCAATCGTAAGTTCTTGCAGGCCCTTGCGTAACTCGGCCCAACTAAACCCGCGGATATACCCTTCGCGCTCCAATGCGTCTAACACATTCGCACGAAATTTCGAGGCAGGACAACTCACCGTCGACATACCACAACGCTGGCCGTTGCGGATGCGGGTAAGCATATCGCCCATGGGATCGCTCATCGACATTCTTTGATCTCCCCTACCAGCTAGACTTGGTCATGCCGGGAATTAATCCCTGCGAGGCCAATTCACGTAACGCGATGCGGGACATTTTAAATTTCCGGTAATACCCCCGTGGCCGACCACTAAGCAGACAACGATTCCGTTGCCGCACAGGGGCGGAATTACGAGGCAATTCGGCCAGTTTCATTCGTGCGGAAAAACGCGCCTCGACGGGCTCCGACATATCCGCCGCAATCGCTTTCAAACGAGCTCGGCGACTTGCGTATTGCGCCGCCAACCGTACCCGCTTCTTGTTTCTTTCCACCGCGCTTTTCTTCGCCATGTCCTGTATTCTCCGCTAACCGTTCAACTCGTGAACGGCATGTTAAAGCCTTTAAGCAGCGCGATGCCTTCTTCATTGGTATGCGCTGTTGTGCAGATAACCACGTCCATGCCGCGAATTTTATCGACCTGATCATAGTCAATTTCCGGGAAGACAATTTGCTCGGTCAATCCCATCGCAAAATTTCCGTGTCCGTCAAAACTACGCGTTGTCAATCCACGGAAATCTCGAACCCGAGGCAGCGCGATATTAATCAACCGGTCTAAAAATTCATACATCCGGGTTCGACGCAACGTAACCTTCGCGCCGATCGACATGCCTTCCCGCAACTTGAATGTCGCGATCGAATATTTCGCAACCGTCACGACCGGCCTCTGACCCGTAATAATAGTCAAATCCCGAACCGCATTGGCAATGACCTTGGAATCACCCACCGCTTCGCCAACGCCCATGTTGACGACGATTTTTTCGATCTTGGGCGTTTGCATCGGATTTGTATACCCGAACGCGTCTACCATTTCCTTCACCACAACCGATTGATAATGCGTCTTCAATCGCGGGATATATTTTTCTGTACTCGCCATGTCTAAACCGCCTCCTATCAGCGGTCGATGACTTCGCCGGAGCGTTTTGCGAAACGCACCTTGCGGCCATCTTCCATAAATTTAAAGCCAACGCGGGTCGCCTGGCCGGATTCCGGGTCGATATGGGCGACGTTAGAAACGTGAATGGACGCTTCCTTTTCAATGATGCCGCCGGCCGCGGTCTGACTCGGCCGTGTATGACGTTTCACCATGTTGACACCCTGCACGAACAAGCGGGATTCAACGGGCAATACCCGAAGAATCTCACCTTTCTTGCCCTTATCTCTCCCGGCCAACACGGTAACCGTGTCGCCTTTTTTAAACTTCGCAGCCATTTTCGTCACTTACCCTTCGTCTACCGACCGCGCCTAGATTACTTCCGGCGCCAGTGAAATAATTTTCATGAACTGCCGCGCACGCAGTTCGCGTGTGACCGGCCCAAAAATACGAGTGCCGATAGGCTCGCCTTGTGGATTGATCAAGACCGCCGCATTTCGGTCGAACCGAATGGAAGAACCATCCTCACGCCGGATTTCTTTCCGAGTCCGAACAATCACCGCCTTGTGAATGTCACCCTTTTTGACCCGTCCGCGTGGAATAGCCTCCTTAACGGAGACAACAATAATATCGCCAACGCCCGCTGTGCGGCGTTTTGATCCGCCCAGAACCTTGATGCATTGGACCCGACGAGCGCCGGAATTATCTGCAACATCGAGATTCGATTGCATTTGTATCATAACTGAATCTCCTTACGTGGCGCTGGCGGCTAGTGCGCCAACTTCTTCACGAAGCACTTCCCAGGTCTTCAGCTTTGAAATCGGACGACATTCGCGGATGCGAACGGTATCGCCGATTTTGTGCACATTCCTGGCGTCATGCGCGTGATATTTCTTAGATTTCCGAATAATTTTCTTATAAAGCGGGTGCATTACGCGCCGCTCCACCAAAACAACGATTGTTTTGTCAGAAACGTCGGAAACGACTTTACCTTGCAAAATTCGCCTTGGCATTTCCTGTTCTCCGTTAGGCCGCCGCGCGGCGTGCGTTCAATATAGTTTTGATGCGCGCGATATCGCGCCGTACAACACGAACCCAAGCGACGTTTTCCAACTGTCCGCTCGCCTTTTGGAACCGCAAGTTAAACGCTTCCTTTTTGAGTTCGAGAAGCTGCGCGCTTAACTCGTCTTCAGACTTCTGACGTAGATCTTCGGCCTTCATCGTAAATTCCTTATCAACCGCCAAAGCGTTGAATAAAACGTGTATCCACCGGCAACTTCGCCGACGCCAACTCAAATGCGCGTTTCGCAACGTCGGCGTCCACACCATCAAGTTCAAACATTATCCGGCCTGGTTTAATACGACACATCCAGTATTCCGGAGAACCTTTACCTTAGCCCATGCGAACTTCGGCGGGTTTTCCCGTAACTGGCACATCCGGAAACACACGGATCCAGACTTTACCGACACGACGCATGTGGCGAGTGATCGCCCGACGCGCCGCTTCAATCTGACGCGCGGTTATGCGCCCTGGCGTCACCGCCTTCAAGCCATAAGCGCCAAAATTCAACGTCATCCCGCCTTTTGCGAGTCCGTGAACGCGGCCTTTATGTTGCTTCCGGAATTTCGTCCGTTTCGGCTGCAGCATTTGTTACTACCTTTGTTCCATCAATCCGCGAACGGACGCCTTATCGGCTTACTTGTTGATCTTGCATTTTCTTGTCTTGGGCCATCGGATCATGAGCCATAATCTCGCCCTTGAAGATCCAGACTTTCACGCCGCACGCACCGTAAGTCGTCTGCGCTGTCGCTGTCCCGTAATCAATATCAGCCCGAAGCGTATGCAACGGAACGCGACCTTCGCGATACCATTCCATGCGCGCGATTTCCGCACCGCCCAACCGGCCGCCGCAATTAATACGAATGCCTAAGGCGCCCAGACGCATCGCGGACTGCACCGCGCGTTTCATAGCGCGACGGAAAGCAACGCGACGCACCAGCTGCTGGCTGATATTTTCCGCCACCAATTTCGCGTCAATTTCGGGTTTCCGAATTTCGACGATGTTCAGATGCAGGTCGCCGCTGGTCATCTTCGCCACTTCCTGGCGCAACTTTTCGATGTCCTGACCTTTTTTGCCGATAACGACGCCGGGTCTGGCGGTCTGAATAGTAATGCGCGCGCGTTTCGCCGGCCGTTCAATAACAACCTTCGAAATTCCCGCTGGCGCCAATTTCTCCATCAAGAAATTACGGATCTTTAAATCTTCATGCAAAAGATCGCCATAATTCCGGTACGCGTACCAACGCGAATCCCAGGTGCGGTTGACGCCGAGGCGCAGCCCAATCGGATTGACTTTTTGACCCATTACTCGGTCTCCTCTCGCTCACGCACGATAACCGTCAAATTACTGAATGGTTTAAGGATACGACCAATCCGTCCCCGGGCGCGCGCCCGAAACCGCTTCAGCACCATAGTTTTACCAACGGTCGCTTCCTTCACATACAACCGATCAACATCGAGTTGATGGTTGTTTTCCGCATTCGCGATCGCCGACTGAAGCGCCTTGCGAACGTCAACGGCGATGCGTCGATTTGAAAACGCCAGACTGGCGAGCGCCGCTTCGGCTGATTTACCCCGGATCGACTGAGCGACCAAGTTCAACTTTTGCGGACTTACCCGGATCGACTTCACATAGACTTTCGCCTCGGAATCGTCCAGTCGTCGTTCTGTCTTTGCCTTGCCCATCGTTAACCCCGCCTGGACCGTTTATCGGCCGTATGGCCGTAATAGGTCCGCGTCGGCGAAAATTCGCCAAATTTGTGACCAATCATGTTCTCGGTGACGAGAACCGGAATAAACTTATGGCCGTTATGAACGCCAAAGGTAATTCCTACGAATTGCGGCAACACCGTAGAACGGCGTGACCAGGTTCGGATAATGTCGCTGCGACCGGACGCACGTACTGCTTCGGCCTTTTTCAAAAGGTATCCATCGACAAATGGACCTTTCCAGACGGATCGTGCCAACTTGCCTCTCCTTTATTTCTTTTTCGCGTGGCGTTTACGGATGATCAGTTTATCGGAAGGCTTATTCCGTTTTCTGGTCCGCTTGCCTTTAGTCGGGACACCCCAAGGCGTCACAGGATGACGACCGCCCGAGGTGCGGCCTTCGCCGCCGCCATGCGGGTGATCTACAGGGTTCATAGCGACGCCGCGTACGGATGGCCGTTTACCGAGCCAGCGTTTACGTCCCGCTTTGCCTATCTTGATATCAGACTGATCCGGGTTGGACACGGCGCCAATCGTGGCCATGCATTCGCCCCGCACCAGACGAAGTTCGCCTGACGTCAGTTTAAGTTGCGCGTACCCGGAATCTCGGCCCACAATCTGGACGTAGGTTCCGGCGGAGCGCGCAATCTGACCGCCCTTCCCAGGTTTCATCTCCACATTGTGGACAATTGTACCAACGGGAATATTGTTCAGCGGAAGCGCATTGCCTGGCTTGATGTCAACTTTAAGACCGGACACGACCATGTCGCCGGGCTGTAGACGTTGCGGCGCCAGGATATAGTTTTGCTCGCCGTCTTCGTACGTAATCAGTGCGATAAACGCCGTCCGGTTCGGATCATACTCAATCCGTTCAACCTTGGCTGGCGCGTCATACTTCCGACGCTTGAAATCAATGATCCGATAGCTGCGCTTGTGCCCGCCGCCACGCCGACGCGCGGTAATGCGCCCGGTGTTGTTACGTCCGGCTTTTTCGCTCAATCCAACGGTCAGACCCTTTACAGGCTTTCCCTTGTATAAACCGGATCGGTCCACCAGCACCAAGTGCCGCATGGTCGACGTGACCGGTTTGAATTTTTTTAACGCCATGGTTCTACAGTCCCGTCGTCACGTCCACGGTATGGCCTTCGGCCAACCGGACTACTGCTTTTTTATAATCGCTACGTCGACCCAACTGACCCTTGAAGCGCTTGGTCTTACCCTTTTGGATAAGCGTATTCACCGCCTCAACCTTCACTTCGAACAATCCCTCGACCGCCGCCTTGATTTCCGGCTTTGTCGCGTTCATGGGGACCCGAAAGGTCACTTGATTGTGCTCTGAACCGAGCGTCGACTTTTCCGTTATGACCGGACTGCGCAACAAATCATACATCCGTTCACGGTCAACGTTCTTTTTGTTGAAATATTTCCAACTCATTTGAGGCGCGCCTCCAACGCTTGCACTGCGGCTTCGGTTAACACCAATTGATCCCGGCGTAGAATGTCATAAACATTTGCGCCCTGAGACGGCAACACATCCACATTCGGTAGATTAGATGCGGCGCGGGCGAAATTGGCGTCCACTTCCGATCCGGCGACAAAAAGGACGTTTTCCGTGCCAAACGCTTGCAACAGTGTTTTCAGCGCCTTCGTTTTGGGCGTTTCCATCGTAGCGTCTTTGAGGATGACGAGCTTTCCGTCCGCCTGTTTCGACGACAACGCGCATTTTAGCGCGAGACGGCGAACCTTTTTTTGCAGTTTATGCGCAAAGTCCCGGGGCGTCGGACCAAAGGCGACACCACCGCCGCGCAAAATAGGAACCTTGCGGGAACCCTGACGCGCACGGCCTGTACCTTTTTGACGAAACGGCTTCGCCGTCGTGCCCCGGATTTCTCCGCGTTCTTTTGTGTCTGCTGTACCGGAACGGCGTTTGGCGAGTTGATAATTCACCATCCGCGCCAGAATGTCCTTACGGACGGGCGCGCCGAACACCTCATCAGCGAGATCAATTTCTCCCGCCGACTTGTTCTCTAGCGTGACAACCTTGGCCTTCATTCGCTGTCATCCTTTTTCTCGGCGGCGTCCTCGGCCACGGCTTCGCTTTTTACTTCAGCGGCGGCTTCTTCAACCGGCGCAGCGCGAAGCGAGGCCGGGAATGGCAACCCTTCTGGCGCAACGCGTTTTACCGCATCACGGATTTCTACCCAGCCTGTTTTAAACCCGGGAATGCTGCCGCGTACAAGGATCAAACCACGATCCACATCGGTCGAAACAATATCCAGGTTTATCACCGTGACGCGCTCGTCACCCATGTGACCGGCCATTTTCTTTCCCTTGAAAACGCGCCCGGGATCCTGACACTGACCTGTGGAACCATGCGACCGGTGAGAAATGGAGACACCGTGCGTCGCCCGTAATCCAGAAAAGTTATGCCGCTTCATAGCGCCGGCGAAACCTTTACCGATACTTTGACCGGCGACATCGACTTGTTGTCCCGCCACAAAGTGATCCGCGACTATTTCGGAACCAACTTCGAGAAGCGCGTCTTCACTGACCCGGAATTCCCGCACCCGCTTTTTCGGCTCCACATTCGCCTTGGCAAAGTGGCCGCGCATCGGCTTCGACACCCGCTTGACCTTCGCCTTACCCGCGCCGAGCTGAACGGCGGTGTAGCCATCCTTCTCTATAGTGCGGACGGACACTACCTGACAATTATCAACTTGCAGCACGGTCACAGGGACATGCATGCCGGCGTCATCAAAGACCCGGGTCATCCCCATTTTTCGCGCAATTAATCCGGAACGCATATGCTAAATCCTAAAGCTTGATTTCTACGTCAACGCCGGCGGCGAGATCGAGCTTCATCAGCGCGTCTACCGTCTGGGGCGTCGGGTCTACAATGTCCAACATCCGTTTATGCGTACGGATTTCAAACTGCTCACGGCTTTTCTTATCAATGTGCGGTCCCCGCAACACCGTGTATTTTTCGATTCGCGTCGGCAACGGGATGGGCCCACGCACTTCAGCGCCGGTCCGCTTCGCCGTCTGCACAATTTCGCCCGTCGACTGATCCAGTACGCGGTGATCAAATGCTTTCAGACGTATGCGTATATTTTGGCTATTCATGCCGCCGTGTCCTTCAAATTTCCAACTGCGCCCGGTATGGGCGCCGTATTTAAACCAAGTATTACTCGATAACGGTTGCGACGACGCCGGCGCCGACGGTCCGGCCGCCTTCGCGGATCGCGAAACGCAGACCTTCATCCATCGCGATCGGCGCGATCAGGTTAACTTCCATCGTGATATTATCACCCGGCATAACCATCTCCGTGCCTTCCGGCAACACCACCGAACCCGTTACATCCGTCGTACGGAAGTAAAACTGCGGACGATAGTTCGAGAAAAACGGCGTATGACGGCCGCCTTCGTCCTTCGTCAGGATATAGCACTCGCAGGTGAACTTCGTGTGCGGCGTAATCGATCCCGGCGCCGCCAGAACCTGGCCACGCTCAACATCTTCGCGCGCCGTGCCACGCAGAAGCGCGCCGATATTGTCGCCCGCCTGGCCCGAGTCCAGAAGCTTCCGGAACATTTCAACGCCCGTACACGTCGTCTTCGTGGTGTCTTTGATGCCGACGATTTCAATTTCGTCGCCAACCTTAACAACGCCCTGCTCAACGCGACCCGTTACGACCGTGCCCCGACCAGAGATCGAAAACACATCTTCGATCGGCATCAGGAACGGACGATCAATCGCGCGTTCGGGTTGCGGAATATACGAATCAACCGCGTCCATCAGCGCCTTGATCGACGCCGCGCCGGTCTTGTCCGGGTCGTTGCCTTCAAGCGCCGCCAACGCCGAGCCCATGATGATGGGGATATCGTCGCCCGGGAAATCGTAGCTATCCAGCAATTCACGGATTTCCATCTCAACCAGCTCCAGAAGCTCGTCGTCATCGACCTGATCAACTTTATTGACGTAAACAACGATCGCCGGAACGCCAACCTGGCGCGCCAGAAGAATGTGTTCGCGCGTTTGCGGCATCGGGCCGTCCGCAGCGTTCACAACCAGAATCGCGCCATCCATCTGCGCCGCGCCCGTAATCATGTTCTTCACATAATCCGCGTGACCCGGGCAATCAACATGCGCGTAGTGACGGGCTTTCGTCTCATACTCAACATGCGCTGTGTTAATCGTGATCCCGCGCGCCTTCTCTTCAGGCGCCTTGTCGATCGACGAATAATCCATAAATTCCGCCCCGCCCTCTGCGGCCAGAACCTTCGTAATCGCAGCCGTCAACGTCGTCTTACCATGATCAACGTGACCAATCGTGCCGACATTGCAATGCGGCTTCGTACGCTCAAACTTTTCCTTCGCCATCGTATTCTCCGTTACCTTATCTCTTTAACTCGCCAAACCATGCACCGACCACCGGTGCGGCCCTTACGCCAGGTTGGCGCGAACTTCCTCGGCCACCGCTTGCGGGACCTGCTCGTAATGATCGAAATGCATCGAGTATTGGGCGCGCCCCTGGCTCATGGAACGCAATGTATTGATATACCCAAACATATTGGCCAACGGCACCATCGCGGAAATAACCCGCGCATTGCCGCGTTGGTCCATCGTGCCGACTTGGCCCCGACGACTGTTCAGATCACCAATGATGTCACCCATATAGTCTTCCGGCGTCACAACCTCAACCTTCATGACAGGCTCAAGCAATCGCGCCGCCGCTTTTTGCATCGCTTCGCGAAATGCCGCGCGGGCGGCGATTTCAAAAGCCATGACCGACGAATCGACATCGTGACTGCCGCCATCCACAAGCTTCACCTGAAAGTCGATGACCGGGAACCCGGCCAACACGCCGGAATCGCGGGAACTGTTGAGTCCCTTCTCGACGCCGGGAATATATTCACGAGGAACATTACTGCCGTGCAGCTTGCTTTCAAACTGATAGCCAGAGCCGGGCTTGCCCGGTACAAATTGCAAAATCACACGGGCGTACTGACCGGAACCACCCGTTTGCTTCTTGTGGGTATAGTCAACTTCAACCGCCTTCGTGATCGTCTCACGATACGCAACTTGCGGCGCGCCGATATTCGCCTCGACCTTGAACTCACGCCTCATGCGGTCAACGATAATATCCAGGTGCAATTCACCCATGCCCTTGATGATCGTCTGACCACTTTCGTGATCCGTCGTTACCCGGAAACTGGGATCTTCCTGAGCCAACCGGCCCAGCGCCATTCCCATTCTTTCCTGATCGCTTTTTGTCTTCGGCTCGACCGCAATTTCAATAACAGGATCGGGGAATTCCATCCGCTCGAGAACAACCGGCTTTGCAATATCGCAAAGCGTTTCACCTGTCGTAACGTTCTTGAGCCCCGCCAAGGCGACAATGTCGCCAGCGCGCGCTTCTTTAACGTCTTCGCGGTGAT
>JAESSL010000210.1 GCA_016764135.1 Alphaproteobacteria bacterium | reverse complement strand
TCTGGATCAGCTCCAGCCGGTCGTTGATGTTCAGGTCGCGCAGGGCCGGGGTGCTGAAGCGCTCATCCTCCAGCCATTCCAGATGGTTGGTTTCGGTGGCGAAGGCTGTCCATTGCGCGTTCGTCATCGTGGACACACTCATAAAGCCGTCCTTGGTGTGGTAGATCAGGTCGATGAAACTGGCGGCGCGTTGCTGGCTGATCGTCTCGCCGATAAAGGTCTGCCCGCCCATGTCGGACGACCATAAAAACGCCAACACGGAATCCAGCATGGACAGGCGCACATGCTGCGCGACGCCGCTGCGCTCACGAGCCAGCAGGGCGGCGGTGATGGCTTGGGCGGCGGTTAACGCGGTGACCTTGTCCGGCACGATGGTGCGCACAAGCCGGGGCCGGTTTTCGTCTGATCCGCCCTGTACCGAGGCCAGTCCGGACACCGCTTGAATCAGCGGGTCATAGGTCGGTTTGAATTTATATGGGCCCTTGTCGCCAAAACCGCTGATGGAGACATAGATGATATCGGGTGCGATTTTGCGGATCGCCGCCTCGTCAATGCCGATTCGCTCCACGACGCCGGGACGAAAATTTTGCACCAGAACGTCGGCGGTTTTGACCAGCCGGTGAAATATGTCCTTGCCGCGCTCCGTCTTGAGATTGATCGTGATGGAGCGCTTGTTCCGGTTGTTGTTCAGGAACGATGCGGACAGATTGGCTTTTTGATTGCCCGCCTGACGCGTGTAATCACCAACGCCCGGCGTTTCGACCTTGATGACGTCGGCGCCCTGATCGGCCAGAATCATGGTCGCGAAAGGTCCGGAAATGACGCCTGTCAAATCCACAATTCGATATCCGTCGAGCGGTCCCGCCATTTTTCGATCCTTGAGGTTTGTTCGCGATGCGTGTCCGCGACGTGGTTTTGAAACTGGTTCGCGCGATTAACGCTGTAACATATTCTGCGCCATTTTAACCGTGGAGTCGGCGGTTTCCCGAGGCGGCACGGCGACGCCGCGCTGGCAACCGGGGCGCGCGGCCATACGGTCGTTCCACGCCATCAGATCATCCAACCCGTCGACATTCACGCGCGCCCATTTATAGGACCGCACCCAGGCCCAATTGGCGATATCGGCGATGCTGAAATCGTCACAGAGATAATCCCGCCCGTGCAACTGCTTGTCGAGAACCTCGAACAATCGTCGCGTTTCATTTTGATAGCGTGCGATGCCGTCCGGCAACTCAACGTCAAAATATCGTACGAAAACATTCGCCTGACCCTGCATCGGGCCAACGCCGCCCATTTGAAACATCAGCCATTGCATGACAGTGGAGCGGCCCTTTATGTCGCGCGGCATCAGGGCGCCGGATTTCTCCGCCAGATACACCAGAATAGCGCCGGATTCGAACACCGCGAAATCATCATTGTCCCGGTCCACGATGGCGGGAATGCGGCCGTTTGGATTGATCTTCAGATAGTCCGGCGCCTTTTGGTCGTTATCGCCAAGGCTGAGCGCATGGATCCTATAAGGCAGGTTCAGCTCCTCCAGGGCGATGGAAGCCTTGAAGCCGTTGGGCGTGGCGGCGGTGTAGAGGTCAATCACGGCGGGCGTCTCGTGGGTTATTGTTGTGTCTGGAATGTAGGGAGTGAACACGTCAATGTCGATACGGCCCTGCGGCGGTGTTGCAGGGGTGGCGATGTTTCGCGGGCGCCGGCTTTCCGGAGGGTGAATTTCCGGTTGCCGCTCTGAAAGTGGAATGCGAAGCTGTGCCGAATTCAAGGGTGAGGATCGTGATGACGGATGATATTGAATATCGGGACTATGCAAAAGGCGCTCAGCCGCCCTACCTGACGCCAAACTATAAAAGCACCAAGGTTCGGTCGCCGAATAAGCCGCAATATAAACTGCCGCGCACCCTGACGGAAGCAACCGGCCCGGTCTTTACGCAAGACGATGTGCCGGCGGATGAGTGGGACCTGTCGACCAGCGCCACGGGCGAGACGGCGCTGGGCCAGTTGATGTTCATGGATGGCGTCATCACCGATGAAGATGGCCGCCCGATGGCCAATACCCTGATTGAAATCTGGCAAGCGAATGCGGCAGGCCGCTACGCTCATGCGGTGGATACGCGCGATGCGCCGCTCGACCCGAACTTCACCGGCGCCGGTCGCATCGTGACGGGCGAAGATGGTCATTATCGGTTCAAGACGATCCGGCCCGGCGCTTATCCTGTACCGAATTATGAAAATTACTGGCGCCCGCCGCATATTCACATCTCCCTGTTTGGGCGCAGCTTCATGAGCCGCATGATCACGCAGTGTTATTTTCCCGGCGATCCGCTGAATGATGAATGCCATATCCTGCAGGGCATTCCCGAGGCGGTGGCGCGGGACCGTCTGGTTATGAAGTTTGATCCGTCCGTGGGGGTCAACGGTCATGCGCTGGGCTATCGGCTGGATCTGGTGCTGCGCGGACGCCGCGCAACGCCGATGGTGGGGTGAGCGAGATGACAAAATATATTCCAACCGCCGGCCAGACCGTCGGTCCGTTTTATAATTATGCGCTGATGCGCGATGGCGAAAACGATTTGACCGGGGGCGGTAAGGCGTCCGGCGAGACAGTCGTCATTGAAGGGCGCGTAACGGAGGGTTCCGGGGCGCCGGTTCGCGACGTGCTTCTGGAAATCTGGCAGGCCAATTCACACGGTCGCTACAACCATCCCGCCGATGACAGCGATCGCGGGCTCGACGAAAATTTTCGGGGCTTCGGCCGCACGCTGAGCGACGAAGATGGCTGTTTTCGCTTTGTCACGATCAAGCCCGGCGCCGTGCCGGCGGAAGGCGCGGGCGGAAGTTCTGTGGGCGAAAGTGCTGCGGGCGGAAGGACTGGGGGCGGTAATGTCTGGCAGGCCCCGCATATTGCGATTTCAATTTTCGCGTCCGGTCTGACGCGCCGTCTCGTCACCCGTCTGTATTTTCCGGGCGAAGACGCCAATGCGACCGATCCGGCGTTATCGGGAATACCGGAAGGCGACCGGGAGCGGTTGATTGCAAAGCCCGGCGATGGCGGCGGCGAGAAGTCCATCCGTTTTGATATTGTTCTGCAGGGCGAGGGCGAAACGCCGTTTTTTGAAGAATAGGATCATGAGCGCTCGCCGCAAATGGGTGCAATCCCTGAAGAGGGGCTCAAGGCGTTGCGCCGCTCTTTCTCCGTCTGTCTAATTCAGTCGGGATGAGAAAGTTCATGATTATCGAGCGTTTTAAGCCGGGCTGCTGGGATGGCGTCTATGAGCGGTTTGAGGCCAGGGGGCGAATGCTGCCCGAGGGGCTTTATTATCTGAATTCCTGGGCGAGCAAAAAAAATCAACTTTGCTACCAGCTTATGGAAACGAATTCGCCCCAACTGTTTGAAACATGGTTTCGACGCTGGAGTGATCTGGTTGATTTTGAAATTATCGAAATCGATTGATCGAATATCGACGTATGATTTTGGCGCGCTCGCCGATTGTGTAACGACAGGTTAACAGAAATCTACGTATTCCGTATCGTCGTCATCGTCATCAAGGTCGGTGGGCGGGTTCGCTTTTCGCTCCAGGACATCGGTCAGAATTGTCGTCATGCGTTCATGGAACATCCGCGCCTTGAACGGTTTGGTGATGTAGCCGGTTACATTGGCGTCTCGGGCGTCTTTTATGGCGTCGTCCGCCGTCCGGACCGTCAACATCATGAAGGGAATATCCGCATTGATGGCGCGCACTTCCCGCAGAAGTTCAAGCCCGGTCATTTTTGGCATGACCCAATCCGAAATGACGATGTCGAAATTGTCTGGATTCCGGCGATACACGTTCAACGCTTCTCTTCCGTCACCCACCGGGTAGACGCGCCGCACATTCATATCCGCGAGCATCGCCACGATCAGGTCGGACATTGGCGGGGTGTCTTCGACAAGCAAGACGCTCACATTTACGAATGCGTTCGAAGCCAACGTCTTTTTGGATGCACCAGGATTGAGCATAAATTGAAAATTCCGAGTTGAATGTCACGAACGACGTTTATAGAAACAAATACGTAGGAAAAAAGTACAAATAATAGGCAATATCGACAAGAATAGAATTAAAATTCTCACCCATTCCGAAAGATATTTGCGTGGTTTCTCGGATTTCTCTTCAAGCGGCCAAGGAAATTCTACCTTTTATAGAAAAATCACTCGATTTTCTTTATTTAAGGCAGCTCAGAGGTCAAAAAACATCTGTTGAAAAATAGAACGCTGCGTCGAACTTTTATTTTTAACGGTGCGCGGCCATCTGCTCTCGCGTATAGGCGAGCATGGCGTCGAGTTTTTGCAACAGGATCGTTGGTGAAATCGGCTTCGTGATATAATTCGTCACTTCGGCGTCCATGGCGGAGAGGACGGCATGTTCCTGCGCGCGCGCAGTCAACATCAAAAAGGGTAAATCCGGGTCGATGGCGCGAATTTCCTGCAACAGCTCAAATCCTGTCATTTTCGGCATTTCCCAATCTGAAATGATCAGATTGAAGTCCGGCGAATTGCGGACATATTGCTTGAGCCCGTCGCGACCATTTTCTGCGTGCGAAATTCGCACAATGCCCAGACCCCGCAGTGCGACGTCGACCAATTGCGCCACGCTCAGGTCGTCTTCTACGACAAGGACGCCTATTTTGGCTTTCTCCAGCGCATCCGGATCAAAGGCCGTTTTGTAAAATTGCGACATGCGTGAATCCTCACGGTCAGGTTCGGTTTTCTTCAGTTCAGTTTATGGGCGCTGCCGATTCTTTTAATGTTTTTGGTAATGTTTCTGGCGCGATGATACCGCAGAATCGTTGAATATGCGTTAACGCCGCGCCCCCGTGCGATGCGGGGCGCCTTTGCCTATGTCGTTCTGTTTGGGTACAGTTTGGCGTTCAGCTCGCGATTTTTTATCAAATGGGGTCGATATCGTATGTCCAACGTCAAACCTAGCTTGAGTCTCGTCGCGCTTCCCGGGCGCCGCCGCGCTATTCTCGATCTGGCGCAGGAAATTGAGCGCCGGGGGTTTCCGGGCGTCTATTGTCCCAGCATGGCCAATAATATGACCCTGTGCGAAGCGCTGGCCATTGCGACCGACCGGATCACTTTTGCGACCTCGATCGCGCCGATCTACTCGCGATTGCCGTCGGATTTTGCACAAAGCGCCGCCTTCATTCATGAGGTCTCCGGCGGGCGGTTCAAATTTGGCGTTGGGGTCAGTCACGCGCCTGCGCATGAACGCATGGGCATCACCGTCGGCAAGCCCCTGGGCGATATGCGCGCCTTTGTGCAGGCCTATCACGATACGCCGCGCACCGGCGACAAGCCGCCGTTGATTCTGGCGACCCTGCGAAAAAAGATGATCGCGCTGGCCGCCGAAATTGGCGATGGAATGGTGTTCGCCAATGGCGCGCGGTCGCATATGGCCGCCTCGCTGGCGGTGTTGCCGGACTCAAAACGCAACGACCCGGATTTCTTTATCGGCAACATGATTCCGACCTGCATTTCGGATGATATCGAAGCGGCCAAGGCGGTGAACCGGCGCACGTTGACCAGCTATGTTCAATTGCCCAATTACCGGAATTACTGGAAAGAAGCCGGATATGTCGAAGAAATGAACGCCGTTGAAACCGCAATGGCGGCGGGTGATCTGGACGCCTTGCCCGGCTGCATGAGTGACGACTGGCTGGCGAATACGACAATCTTCGGCCCGGCGTCGCATGTTCTCGACGAGATTGAAAAATGGCGCGAGGCGGGCATCAAGGAGCCGATCATCGTGCCGTCTTCGGCGACGGGAAATCAGTTCAAGGCGTTTGAGGAAATTTTCGAGTTGTTCGCCGATTGACCGGTGCGGACGGTTTTTTAAAGGACGGAAGTATGGGTAATTTGTTAAGCGGCCACCTTGCTGTTGTGACTGGCGCCGGA
>JAESSL010000209.1 GCA_016764135.1 Alphaproteobacteria bacterium | reverse complement strand
GAGCGGCGCTGTTTTTGTGGCTCGCCAATCACCGTGACCGGTTTGGCCAGCGACGTCTCATAAAATTTTCGATCCTGCCGTAAAAAGCGTCGCGCATAGGCGACTTCATGGAAGCTCACCTCAGGATCCCAGGTTCGCGCTTGGTCGATAAGATTGATGAATTGTTCATGGCTGGGGTCGCCAATGCCGTGAAACTGACCGGCAACCGCCCTGAGATTGACCTCGGCTTTTGAGATCCAGAACAAAACATTGTCGGTTATGCGTCTGGCGTCTGTTTTGCCTTGCTCCAGCCATTCCAGATGAGCTGCGTCCTTCATGCGCTCGCCTTGCAGGACGGAGGCGGTGACGCCAAGCGTGGCTAGTCCCGCCGCGATGAGGATCGCACTGACCGTTCGGACCTTAAAATTCATTTATCGTATCGCCCTGTCTCACCGTCGCCCATCGCCTGAATCGGTCCTTTGACATTGATCCGGCTGATGCGCTCATTGCCGTGTCAGTAGGATATAGCGCATATATTAGCTAAAATACGACTAACTACAATTATAGATAAATTACGTTGCTGGGTTGGCGTCACCTGGCGTCAAAAAATCGTTGACGGGTGCGGTGGAATAAGCGCTCCTCGCAAAATAACAATTGCTTGCTGCAGTCATGAACGGAGCGGCTCAAATATGGATTGGATGCGAAAAAAGAACGGATCTGTGAGGATGGATGGATGACTGACTGGATACCGCCCTATACATTGGAAGAGCGCTTGAAATATGCGCTGGTTCCCGCGTCGCTTTATATACGCTATCGCACCGCCAAGGAGTGGCGATGGGGCGAACGGGAGATTCGGTTGTTGCCATTTCTGGCGGACCCGACCCGGAACAGTCTCGATATCGGCGCCCATAAAGGCGTTTACAGCTGGGCGTTGCGAACGCTTTGCCGGCGGGTGTACGCATTTGAGCCGAACCCGAAAATTTTCCCGATTTTGAACCGTATCTCGAAGGGCAACATCGAGGCGTCGCCCATTGCGCTTTCAAATGAATCCGGAACGGCGGTTTTCCGCGTTCCGCGGCATCGTCGCGGCGGATTTTCGAACCAGGGTGGAAGTTTGAGCGCGGTTAAGGTTTCGGGGGAGTTCGTTGGCGTTGAGGTGGAAACCCGGCGGTTGGACGATCTGGATTTGCGTGATATCGGGTTTATGAAAATCGACGTGGAGGGGTTTGAACTTGAAGTTTTGTCGGGCGCGGCGGAATGCATTGCGCGCGACCGTCCCGTCATGTTGATCGAAATTGAAGAGGCGCACACGAAAATACCCATTGAAGATGCGCTTGATCGCGTGCTCGCGCTTGGCTATCGCGGGTTGTTCTTACGGCGCGGCGTCTTGACCCCGCTGACGGAATTTGACGGCGCGCAGCACCACCGCGAGCCTCAAAGCCGTGAAGATTATGTCTTCAATTTTATCTTCTTGCCGACGGAACACCCGCGCCTCGCGTAAAAGGCGCCCAAAAGGCGGCCGCCGCCGCTAATGGGAAATATAGTCGCGGAGGAAACCTGTTTCGGTTTCCAGTTCTTTCAGGCGATGTTTTACCGCGTCACCGATACTGACCATGCCACAGAGCTGGTTATTTTCCGTAACGGGAACATGCCGGATGCGGCGGTTCGTCATCATGGCCATAACGTCGGTGACGGAATCCGATGGGGCGCAGGTCCGGACAGTCTGGGTCATGATTGCGGCCACGGACATATCCAGTAAGCTCGCGCCGTGCTTCGCCAAGCCTGTAACAATGTCGCGTTCTGAAATTATACCAAGAATAGTTTTGGCGTCTTCACAGACGACCAGAACGCCGATGCGTTTCTGCGATAGCAGGTCAATGGCTGCTGCAATTGTGGACTCGCGGTTAATCGTTTCGACGACAACGCCTTTTGTCGCTAAAATTGCTTGAACGTTCATGGGCATACCTCTCTCACCTCAGGCTTTGAGGTAAAAAGCGTTGTCCCCATATACAGGCGTCCCAATCCACCCGTATCGTGCTTCCTCCCCTAAAGTATACCCTAAATAGGGGTCTTATGTAAATGTGGAAACAAAATAGAAATGCAAGTTAAAAGGGATTAATTTCCGCACCTTAACCCAACTCATCTAAAAGAGGATGACGAACGCTATAATTTCTAGTACTAGGATAGGGGGATACAGGAACGCTCAGAGGATTTTTGAATGTCGGATAAACGGCTGTTAATCGTCGATGACGAGCCGGATTTTGCGGAATATGTGGGGATTGTCGGGGAGCAGCTTGGGTATGAAACCCGGAAGCTATCCGACCCGACCAAATTTCAGGAAACCTACAAAGAGTTCCTACCCGATGTACTTGTTCTGGATATGGTAATGCCTGAAATCGATGGCGTTGAGCTTATCAAATGGCTGACGGCGGAGAAGGCTCAGGTCAAGGTTGTCATTATTTCAGGGTATAATCCACTCTATGCGAAAATGGCGGAAGTGTTGAGCGCCGCTGGCGGCTTGTCCGATGTAACGACTTTGCAAAAGCCGGTGCGCATTAATACGTTAAAAGAGGCGCTCGCATAGACGCAGTCCTGCTGTCGTTCGGGTTTATAGACGTCGCCGCGCTGGCTTTGCTCAAGCGCGGTTCTTTTTAAAACAACGATATTATTTCAACGTGTTAAGGCGTTTTTCAAACGCGGCGTGATCGGGCGTATTTTCTGGCAGCGCCGTTAACGCCCGTCGCCACAATGTCCGTGCGGTGTTCGTATTGCCCGCTTTGGCTTCTGCATCGCCGACAAACCATAACGCCTCGATATTTTTCGGTTGCAAGGTGAGCGCCTTGCGCAGGGCGGTCAGGGATTCGCTCGTATTCTGGTCGCCATTCGTCGCCCGTGCAGCTCGGGCGTACAACACAAGAAGTTCTACATTATTCGGAGCGCCCTCTACGGCTTTCGCCAAGGCGTCGCGCGCTTTCTCCGGCTTGCCCAACACGTTGTAAGAGCGAGCCAGGCGTGTCCAACCTTCAATATCTTCGGGCTCGGATTCTAGACGTTCGGCAAGACGCTCGACCATGCTTTTGATCATGGCCGAGCGATCCTCCGCCGACATGTTCTGGGCGTCGGCGACCTGCTCGCGAGAGGGTGCGGGCGCGCCTGAGTTGCTCGTTACGCGAGTATTTTCAGCGCCACCGTCATTTAACTTT
>JAESSL010000208.1 GCA_016764135.1 Alphaproteobacteria bacterium | reverse complement strand
GAGCCATGCGCCGAGCGGTAACAGAGTGGCGATCAACCACGTCATGTCGAGGGCGCCCCTGACGCGAGGCGCCGCGCGTCAGACCCGGAACACATATTCCTTGTCCGACGTTCGCTCGATATCAGGGGGATAGCTCGCGCGTTTATCGCGGTAATAGGCGATGCGATGATCGCCCTGCGAGGCCTTGTTATAAGTCACATACAAGACCCGGCGTGGGTTGGCGGTCAGATTGGGCGCGGATTGGTGCGGCGCATAAGAATCAAAGAAAATAGCGTCGCCCGGTTCGGTCGGGCAGGGCTCAAACACCATGTCGCTCATGGAATTATCGTCCAGCGGCGCCCATTCTTCGCTGACCAATCCCTTGTCATGGAACCCCCGGACCATCTCCAGGCAGCCGTTTTCCACTGTCGCCGCATCGATGCACACCAAGGCTGTAATATAGAAATCCGCATAGACGTTCCATCCGGCTTGCGCGTCTTGATGGGGCGTGAATCCGGCGCCGCCGGGCATTTTGAAGTTCATCTTTTCCTTGAACAGGACGGCTGGTTCGCCCAGCAATTGCGACACCATGTCGATCATCTGGCCCTCGCCGACAATCTTGTTGAAGTCTTTGTGATAGGGGCAAAAATTTTCGATGCGGGCGATGACCCGCGTCTCCGGCTCGCTCAAACTGTCTTCGTAATAGACCATGTGCTCTCCGGGCGTCTCAGGCCAGGCGAGTATCTCGTCGCTCCAGTCCGACAGGGCGCGGACGGCGGCTGCATCGTACAATCCGCGCGCGACCAGAAATCCATCGCGGTTGAAGGTGGCGATTTCATCTTTCGTTAAGGACCGTTGTGTATTCATGATCTCCACCTTGAGAATGAACGCCGATAGGGTCTAACGCGCCCGTAATTTTATACGCGTTGCATCGGTGTAATAAAAATAAATACCGCAGTTCTTTGTCATGGATTCAGGGCGGCTTTACGTGCTCTATATTCAGCGTTTAGGGACGGCTTTTCAACTTTTTGGTGTTTGCGACTATGGATGAAACGTCGAATGAAATAAACGCGCGCATCGTCGCATCATTCGATGCGGTGCATGTGTCCGTCGCGTTGTTCGACGCCAACGACATCCTGATTTACCACAATGAAGAGTATCGCCATGCGTATCGGTGTTTTCAAAACCTTGATTCGCTGATTGGACGCTCTTTTATCGAATTGCTGCGCTGCAAGCTGGAATATGGCGAGATTGCCGGTCGGCTTGCGCGCGACGACCCCGAAGGCTGGGTGGCGCAGCAGGTGGCGCGCCGTCAAAACGCCGACGCCAGTCCCACTGAAATTCAACTCACGGATGGCCGTTGGTTACAGATCAAGGAACGGACGACCGAAACCGGCGATACGATTTGCGTCTATCAGGACATTACGCAGCGAAAGAAAACTGACCATCATCTCCATGAAATGCTGGAAGGAAAGTCGCACGCATTTGCGCTGTGGGATTCCGCAGGTCGATTGATTCTCCGGAATACGGCTTTTGTTGATTTACTGGAAGCCAGCAAGGGCGCGGGCCTCGCCACGGGCGCGACGGTGGCGTCCGTTTATGGCGGCGCGGCGGCGCATTTTGACAGAGACGGACTGGACGCGGCGGCCTGGGCGGCGGCGCGACAGACGGCGCAGAGCGCGCGGATGAACCAGGAACTCGTTCGCCATGGCGATGGGCGGGTGTTCATGGTGACGGACCGACAGACAGGCGATGGTGGCGTCGCGACGATTGTCGCCGACGTGACAGAGGCGCAGCGAAGCGAATCCGCGGCCCAGACGCGCAACGAGGAGATCTACAGCGTCGCCAATGACCTTGATATGTCCAAGGATGCGCTGGAGCGGCATAGTGCGGACCTGGTTTACATGATTGAAGAAATGGCCGTTGCGAACGCGCAACTGGAAGCCGCCAGCGTCAACAAGGCGCATTTTCTGGGCATGGTCAGCCATGAACTCAGGACGCCGATGAATGCGATCATCGGATTTTCCGAGATCATCAAGGATGAAATCCTGGGCCCGATCGGCAACGCGAAATATCTGGAATACGCTGGCGACGTGCACGATGGCGCCCTGCATCTGTTGGCGTTGGTCAATGTGTTGCTCGATATGTCAAAAATTGAGGCGGGACGTTGGGACATCAATGTCAGCGCTATTGATGCGGTGCGTATTCTCGAATCCTGCGAGCGAATGATGCGGCAGGGCGCCCGGGAAAAATCGATCGAGATTGTTTTATCCTGCGATGAAAACCTGCCGATGGTGCAGGCGGACGCAAAGGCGTTTCGCCAGATCATCCTTAATCTTCTGTCGAACGCGATCAAGTTTTCCTACCAAGCCGGGCGCATCGAAATGTCGGCGCGTCTTCAAGGGGACTGGGTTGAGTTTACGGTTGCTGATAAGGGCATTGGCATGCCGCCTGCGGATATCCAACGGGTTCTGCTGCCGTTTGAACAGTTGGACAATGAATTGACCCGTGCGCATGAGGGCACCGGTCTGGGTCTGACGATGTGTCAGTCGCTGATGGAGTTGCATGACGGCGCGCTTCGTATTGAGAGTCAGGTCGGTGTTGGTACGATTGTGGCGTTTTCGTTCAAACGAGAACCTTGCGCATAAACACGACGTTCAATCCGTTTTGGTTGTCACGCCCGGTTTCTGTGTATCCGTAGTGCGTGTAAATCGCGATGTTCTCGGTAAAGCGTATGTTGGTGTAGAGGCGTAATTCGGGAAAGCCGCCTTGTTTCGCCTCATCTTCCGCCAAGGCCAATAACCGTCGCCCCAAACCCCGTCCCTGAAAATCCGGCGCCACCGCGACGTTTTCGATCATCAGGTGGTCGTCGCCGGGGATAAGCACGAGCGCGCCGCAAAGCCGAGTTTTATCCGTGGCGACCCAAACGGTTTTCGACGCAATCGCCGCCTGATAATCCACCGTCATCGGATACGGCTTGCGGCCAATGCGCGCGATATATTTTTCATACGCCTCGTCTACCAGCGCCGTAATCGCTGCGGCGTCTGACGCTGTTGCGCGGCGTAGCTGGATGGGCGCGTCCGTCATTGCGCCTTATAAGCCCGCAACGGCGGCCAGAGTCGCGCCGGAATCTACCTGTGCGCGCCGGTTTTCGGCGATGCGCGCCAGCAGCGGCGCCGGGGTTTCGACGGCGGCGTTCAGCGCGGACTGCGCGTCCAGCCGGGAAAACCACGCGGCGAATTTCGGGTGAAGCCGATCAAACGGATAGCCTGCGAGGGTCAATCGCTTGGCGTAAACATACCATGCGATATCGACGATGGTGAGATCGGGGCCGATCAAATACGCCTGCGCGCCTAGACGCTGTTCAAAGTCTGCAAATGCCGCGTGGAACTTCGCCGCTGCGCTCTGGACCGCCGCATCGGTAATGCCGTCCCGCGCGAGTTGCGCATAGAACGCGAGCTCCCGGTGTTTGTGGGTATCCGGTTCGCCGCCCACCGTGCCAGACCCGCCGGATTGATAGCGCGCAATGACCTCCGGCGATTTTGGCGATCCATTCCGCCCATGGACAAACCGAAAACTGAGCAGGCGCAAGTCGAGATGAAGGTCGTCTTCACGCGCCAGAAGCGTTGTGATCGCCGCTTGCTGATCGCGGGGAATCAAAACCGGGTCCGGAAATTTCCTTTCCAGATAGGCGATGATGTCGTTGCTTTCGATATGCACCGCGCCGTCGTCGACCAGCACGGGGACCAAACCTCGGGGGTTTACGCCCAGGAACCACGGGTCGTTTTGTTCCTGCTTCGACAAGTCGATGACATGGGGTTCCCAATCAACGCCTTTCACATTGAGGAAGGCGCGCAATTTTTGCGAGCAGGACGACATTGAATAATGAAAGAGATGAAGCCCTCGATAGTCGAGAATTTCCCGGGTCTGAATATCGGATTCGGTCAGTTGAACCATGAACGTCTAATCCCCGTTTGATCCTGTTCAGCGCCGCCTCTATTCGGGTGTGGTCTACTCTGTGGGGCGATCCCAAACGGCGCCGCTTTGCTTCAGCGTTGCAATGTCATCGGCGCTGAAGCCCCAATCGGACAGGGCGGCGCTTGTATGTTCGCCGGGCTGCGGCGGCGGCGACTGGATCGCGCCGGGGGTCCGGTCGAAACGGGGCGCCGGAGCAGGTTGGACCACGCCAAAATCTTCAACAAACGCGTTGCGGGCTTTGTTATGAGGATGGTTAGGCGCCTCGTTCATGTCCAGCACCGGGGCAAAGCACGCATCTGTGCCTTCCAGCGTCGCGCACCAGTCATCGCGCGTTTTGGTTTTGAACATGGTCGTCAGCCGGTCGCGCAAGGCGGGCCATTGCGCGCGATCCATCTGGTTGTCGATATCGCCCGGATCAATGCCCACACGCTTCAGAAATTCGGCGTGAAACTGGGATTCAATAGGGGCGATGCAGATATATTTACCGTCGCTGGTTTCATAGGTTCCGTAAAAATACGCGCCGCCATCCACAAGATTACGTTCGCGTTCGTCGACCCATTGGCCGGACGCCTTCAAGGCGTAAACAAAAGTCATCAAGGACGAGACGCCATCGACCATGGCGGCGTCCACAACCTGACCCTTACCGGATTTGCTGGCCTCCAGCAGAGCGCACACGACGCCAAACGCCAGATACATCGCTCCGCCGCCAAAATCGCCAAGCAGGTTCAGCGGTGGCGTGGGTGGGCGTCCGTCGCCGCCAATGGCGTG
>JAESSL010000207.1 GCA_016764135.1 Alphaproteobacteria bacterium | reverse complement strand
GTGAAGTCGAGCGTTATGCGACCGCCCCAATCCAGATGGTTCTGCGGACCGCTTGAATCCTCGGCGGTTGGCGGCGCGTCGAAGGCGCTTAAGATAGCGACGGGCCGAGCTGAGAGATAAGCAGCCCATGTTTGCTCGTCCAGAAACAGCGTGTCTGGCGGGATGGGTTTGTATATTTCATCGCCGCCCTGCATCCCGGTAGCCTTCCGGTCGCGTTTGACGCTGGGTAGCATGGCGACCCGGGCGTCGTAATAATCGGCGATCATTTCAAAGCGATCCTTTGAAACCACTTCGACCTCATGATCCATCGAAATGACCGCGTCAGCGCGATAATCAAACAAAGTTTCAAGCTCGTCGTGGAACAGCGGCAACCAATGCTCCATGCCAATAAAGCGGTGCCCGGCGCGGATTGCCTCGCAAATCGGGTCTTCCGTAGAACCCGCGCCAAACATGACGCGGTATTTGGAGCGAAAGCGCGCCACGCTGGCTTCATCCAGGGTGACTTCGCTGACAGGGCACAGGCTGAAATCCTCAAGGACAGTAATTGTCCGTTGGGTCATGGCGTCAAAACTGCGCACGCCCTCCAACTCGTCGCCAAAGAAATCCAGCCGAACCGGATCGTTGGCGCCGGGCGGGAAAATATCCACGATGTCGCCGCGCACCGCGTATTCTCCGGGTTCACGCACTGTGCCTGCGCGGGTGTATCCATTACCTTCCAGAAAGGCGAGAAGTCCCTCCACGACAATCTCGTCGCCGACAACGCCAGAAATACTCGCATTGGCGTAAGTGTCTCGTTTTGGCACCTTTTGAAGTATCGCGCTGACCGTGGTCAGTATCACGACTGGCGAGGTTGATGTGGCGAGCTTCGCCAGCGTATCCAGTCGCCGAGACAATATTTCCGTATTTGGCGACACGCGGTCATAGGGCAGGCAATCCCAGGCCGGAAACACCAACAAATCAATATTAGGCGCGAAAAAGGGTAGCGCGTGCGCTAGCCGCGCCATGCTGGAATCATCCCGCGCGACGTGAATGATCGAGCGACCATCGGCCGCGTGAAAAAGCTCGCACAGCGCCAACGCCCGGCCACCTTCCGGCGTTCCGTTGATGGTGAACTGGCGTGGCCTTGAGATATATTCTGAAAGGGAATTCAAGTTTATTAACGTGTTAACGTAAATTCTTTAAGTCGGATGATAATGTCACGACCGGCAATGTCAGGGATTTCATCGCGACCGCTGAGCCAGTTGTAAAGATCAGGATCGTTATAATCCAGGACAACTTCATACGAATCCAACTCCGCTTCCGAAAATTTGGCTATGTTCAAATCGGCGAAACGGCCCATCAAAAGGTCCATTTCCCGCATACCGCGATGCCAGCTGCGAAACTTAATTCGTTTTAGGCGGTTCAAGGCAACCGTGTCGCTATCAGTCATAAGTAAATTGTATCCGTAGATTCTCAGAATCAGCGTATATCCGCCTCTGGGCAGAGGACTTGGTATGGATATAATACGCGGAGCCGACCGGGTAAATCGTCGATTTACCGCAAACGACATGTCATGGGCTACATATGCAGATTTTTAATCCGGCTTGGCAACGATCGCCGACCCCGTTAACCGGTAATTCCTCGCTTTCGCGCGCGTAGTCGCAATAAGGTTCTTCGCTATGAGACCTCAGATTCTATTTCCGATATTCGCCGCAATTACGACCTTGCCCGGAATTGGCCCTCGAAATGCAAAATTGATCGAGCGCCTCGCCGGGGCGCGCGTTGTGGATTTGCTTTGGCTTTTACCTCGCGACATCGTTGACCGCCGCTATATGGCAACGGTGGCCGCTGCGGAAGCCGACAGGATCGTTACGCTGAAGGTGACAGTCGACGCGCATATGCCGCCCCCCAGTAAACGCCGCCCCTACCGAATCAAATGCAGCGACGATTCCGGCGACCTCACCCTGGTTTTCTTTCACGCCCGGTCGGATTACCTGCATCGCACCCTTCCGGAAGGTTCAGTAAAGATTGTTAGCGGTCGCATGGAGCATTATCAGGGCGGGGCGCAAATGACCCACCCGGATTACATTGTCGACCCGGAAGACGCGGAGAGTGTGTGCCGGGTGGAGCCTGTTTATCCCCTGACCGCCGGTATCAGCCCGAAAATATTGCACCGTGCAATCGAGGCGGCGTTGGCGCTGACCGTTGCTCTACCGGAATGGCTCGATCCCGCACACCAACGCCAGCAGAACTGGCCGAACTGGCGCGACGCGCTGTTGACGGCGCACGCGCCCGATGAGGCCGCGGCGCTCTCTCCGTTATCAGAGGCGCGCGCGCGCCTCGCCTATGACGAGTTGCTGGCGAACCAGTTGGCGCTGGGGTTGATGCGGGAAAACCAACGGGCGCAAGCCGGACGTGAAAACAGGGGGGACGGGCGATTGCGCCAGAAGGTCCTCCAATCCCTGCCCTTCGAGCTGACCGCCAGTCAAACTAAGGTGCTGGGGGAAATTGACGCGGATACAGCGTCCTCCGGACGGATGTTGCGGTTGCTGCAAGGCGACGTAGGGAGCGGCAAAACCGTTGTAGCGTTGTTCATGATGCTCAACGCCATTGAATGCGGCGGACAGGCGGCGATCATGGCGCCGACGGAAATACTGGCGCGGCAACACTTTGCAACGATAAGCAACCTCACCGAAAAAGCCGGTCTTCGCGTGGTGATTTTAACGGGCCGGGACCGTGGCGCCGCGCGCGCTGCAAAACTGGAGGCGTTGGCGACGGGCGATGCCGATATCATCGTCGGCACCCATGCGCTGTTCCAGGATGACGTTAATTTCAAAAAATTGCGGGCTGCGGTTATTGACGAACAACACCGGTTTGGCGTTCACCAACGCATAATGCTGGGGCAAAAGGGCGATGGCGTTGATATTCTGGTGATGACGGCGACGCCAATTCCGCGTTCGCTGACCTTGACCGCCTTTGGCGATCTGGATGTGTCCCGATTGACCGAAAAGCCGCCAGGACGGACGCCTGTGATCACGCGTATCATGCCAATGGACCGGCATGGCGACGTTATTGACGCCATAAGACGGGCTTTGTCCAAGGACGCTCGGGTTTACTGGGTTTGTCCTCTGGTGGAGGAAAGTGAAACACTCGATTTGGCCGCTGCGGAAGAACGCTACAGCGAACTCAAGGCGCATTTCGGCGATACTGTCGCCTTGGCGCATGGCCAGATGAAAAGCGTGGAAAAAGACGACGCCGTGGCGCGGTTCGCCCAGGGGGACGCTCGAATTCTCGTCGCAACGACGGTTATTGAGGTTGGCGTTGACGTGCCGGAGGCGACCATCATGGTTATTGAACACGCGGAACGGTTTGGACTGGCGCAGTTACACCAGTTGCGCGGCCGCATTGGTCGTGGTGAGCGGGCGTCTACTTGCTTGTTGCTCTATGGATCTCCCCTGACCGAAACTGCGCGGGCGCGACTAAAAATTATCCGCGATACGGAAGACGGTTTCCGCATCGCCGAAGAAGATTTAAAAATTCGCGGCGCCGGTGAAATGTTAGGGACGCGACAAAGCGGCATGCCGCAATTCCGAGTCGCCGATATAGAATTTCATGGCGACCTTCTGGCCACGGCGCGAAACGACGCCAAACTGATACTGGGTCAGGATCCAGAGTTGCAAACAGAACGGGGGAAGGGTCTACGGGTCTTGCTTTACCTGTTTGAGCGTGACGCTGCGGTTCTTAATCTTCGCTCGGGTTGACCGGCGGCCGATCAGGCGATTTTTCTCGCTGAATATCAGTATCTTCATAGGTGGCGGATGAAACCTGGGGTATGGCGCGTTCCGCATCGGAGCGCCGGTCAGGCGGCGTCACGATGCCCCCGGAAATTACCATTTTAACAGCCTCTTCCACGCTCATATTGAGGGTGACAAGATCCTTTCGCGGCACGAACAGAAGAAACCCGGATGTCGGGTTCGGCGTTGTCGGTAGAAAAATATTCACGACGTCCTCGCGGACCAGATTTTGGACCTCGCCCTCCGTGGTTCCGGTCACAAAACCAACCGCCCACATGCCCCGTCGAGGGTATTCAATCAGGACAGCCTGTCGAAACGCGTTTGATTGTTGTTTTAGGACAGTCTCCAAAATTTGCTTGATGGCGCTGTAGACACTGCGAATGATCGGCATCTGCGCCAGAATTCGCTCCCCCAGCGACACCACCATCCGGCCTAAAAAACCAGCCGTTAATGCGCCAATTAACGTGATGGCGACAAACAAAATCAGAAGGCCCAGCCCCGGCAATCCAATTTCCAGACCAATGGTTTCCCGTAGATAAGTGTCCGGGTTCCAGTGCTCCGGGATCATCGGGACAATATTTCGGTCGACCAGCTCGATCAGCCACCACGCCGCCGCCAATGTAATGGCGACAGGTGCGGTCACCAGAACGCCCGCCAGGAAATAGGCTCGAATTCTTGGGAAAACATTATAACGCCGACGCCTTAAACGGCGACGAGCCTCCTTGCGGCGACTACTGTCTTTGCGGAGGGCCATTTTGGTCTTTCCAAAACGTTTTAGAGGAAATATTGCTTCGAGAAAGTCATGCTCCCCCGTCGCAACAAACGCCAGCATTAGTTGGTGTTTACACCCGACAATTCAGTATCATATCTCAACGCCGGGAGTGGCGCTTGTCAGGAGAATTCATGCCGTCTCGGAATAACAACCAATCGACGCCAAAACTACTGTCGCTCGCGACCGCCGTGCCCAAATTCATCATGCGTCAATCCGACATCGAATCCTTTGGCGCCGGGATTTTTTCGGACCGCGCGTCGAATTTTTCGCGAATGCGCGGCATTTATGCGAACGCCGGCGTTGAAACCCGGTATTCCTGCGTTGAAATGGAGTGGTACGCCCACGATCATGGGTGGCCGGAGCGCAACAAACTCTATGTTGAAAACGCGGTCTCCTTATTACGCGAAACCGCGCTGTCCTGCCTGGAAAAGGCAGGTTTGCAATGCGGCGACATTGACGGTTTGGTCACCGTATCGACGACGGGTATTGCGACGCCAAGTCTGGACGCGTTGCTGATGAACGAACTGCCCTTTCGGAGCGATGTGCAACGCCTTCCCGTTTTCGGCCTGGGCTGCGCCGGCGGCGTCCTGGGGTTATCCCGCGCCGCGTCTTTGGCGCGCGCCCAACCGGGAAGTCGCTGGATGGTGCTTGTCGTTGAAATCTGCGGCCTGACCTTCCGCAACCGAGATAAATCCAAAAGCAATATCGTCGGCACGGCGCTTTTTGGCGACGGCGCGGCGGGCGCCATTATTTCCAGCCAAAGCGCCGGTGGCGACGGCGATTATTCGTTTGAGTTTTCGGGGGAGCATTTGTGGCCGGACACCCTTGATATAATGGGGTGGCAACTACGCGATGACGGGTTGGGAGTTTTGTTCCATCGCGACATTCCCGATTTGGTGCGACGGGATATGGGCCCGGCGGCGCATGCCTTTTTAACCCGCCATGGATTGTCCCTGAACGCCATCGACGACTTTGTCGTTCATCCGGGCGGCGCTAAGGTCATCGACGCCATGATGGAGGCGTTTAACGCGCCCGCCGTCGCCTTTGACGACGCCCGCGCCATACTCCGTGATTTTGGCAATATGTCAGCGGCGACCGTCTTGTTTGTGCTGGAGCGGACGCTCGCGCGCGGCGCCACGGGACGATTGCTTCTCTCGGCCCTCGGACCCGGGTTCACCGCCGCCTTTCTGACCATGAACCGAAGCCCTTCCTGATGGCTGGCGGCATTGCGATGAATATGAGCGTCGCGTTTTGGATCGTCGCGCTGGTCGCGCTTCAGCGTCTGGGCGAGCTTGCGTTATCGAACCGAAACACAAAACGACTGCTGGCCCAAGGCTCGCAGGAATTTGGCGCCGCGCATTACCCCTTGATCGTTGCGCTGCATGGCGGATGGTTGGCGACTCTCCTGTTCGCATCGCCAGATATAGCCGCTGTGAACTGGTTACTCATTGGCGCCTTTGGCGCGCTCCAATGCGGACGAATTTGGGTTCTGGCCAGTCTTGGACCCTACTGGACCACACGTATTATCCATGTGCCGGAAGCGCCTTTGGTGCACAGCGGACCTTATCGTTGGTTGCGCCACCCAAATTATGTTATCGTTTCGGGTGAAATACTGATCTTGCCCCTCGCTTTTGGGATGACGAAGACAGCGATCGGGTTTTCGCTGGCGAACGCAGCAATTTTGTATTGGCGAATTCGCGTCGAGAATGAAGTATTGGCGACTCGTAAAATCAGCTGACATCAGCGTTTTTGTCGTCTCCTCGAACCTACGGAAAAACCAACGGACCGGAATTTCCGGAGGAGTGCTATTGAATTGTATTGCAGGCAGATTTAGGCGAAAATAGCGTATGGCGATTACAGGCTCGAACGAACTCTCAAACATCACGCTGTTGTCCGATTTATCGGACGCAGACCGCGCGGCGTTGGAAACACGCTGCCGCTGGCGGGAATACTCGGCGCATGAGCTGATTATCGATCGGCAAAGCACGTCTCAGGACATATTTTTAATTACCCGAGGCAAGGTTCGTATCGTCAATTACTCCCTGTCAGGGCGCGAAGTCGCTTTTGACGATATTGGCGTTGGCTCGCACTTCGGCGAGTTGGCGGCGGTCGACGGTGAACCACGCTCCGCAAACGTTGTGGCGTTGGAGAACACCAAGGTAGCGATCATGTCGCCTGCGGTGTTTCGTTCAATGCTGATTGAACATCCTCATGTTGCGCTCTCCATGATGGTTCGAATGGCGCGAATAATCCGCACCTCAACCGAACGTATTATGGATTTGAGCACATTGGGCGCGAATAACCGGGTTTACGCAGAATTGCTGCGACTCGCGAAAGAGGGCGACCAGGACGATAACACGGCCACCATCAAGCCTATTCCAATCCACGGAGATATCGCCAGTCGCGTTAGCACCACCCGCGAAACCGTGGCGCGCGTGTTGAGTAGCCTGTCGCGCATAAAGCTTGTTAAACGTGAGGCTAGCGCCCTGGTCATCATGGATATGGACCGGTTGGGCGAAATGGTTGAAAGATTCCAGACCGAATGATGAGTGGCATTGTTGGATCGTTCAAAATGACGGGACAGACTCAGAAACTATTTTCAACGCGCCATTATAATCGATGGGCGATAGCACTTTTGGCGTCCTGGGTTTTCATGACGCCCGTCACCGCGCCCGCTCAGGATATCGGTGAAATTTTACTCTCAGCGCAGTCAAATCGAACAATTGATCAAAATTCCAGTTTCGATGTGCGACTCCTGGACGATTCTGACCTGAACCTTCGGTTGCGAAAAGTCCTGATAGATCACATGAAGACATCAGGATTCGCCATTGATTCTAAATCACCTTCTTTGGTTTTGTGGTTAAAAACACATCGAATCACATGGTCAAATGATCAGAATCAGTCAATCGGCAGCCTACGCGTGGGAAGCACTGTTGGCGGACTAAGCGGCAGCCTGAACGACCCACGGGGATCGACAGTTGATTTCAACGTGAAGCTTTGGTCGTCGACACAGAAAAGCTTGTTGAAGAAAAACAGCCCAAAACGCGTGCGTAGACAAGGGCTGCAAATGGTTCTGGATATTTTTGATGTCGCCCAAGACGCCTATATATGGCGGGGATCGGCGCGAACCGCCGGTTTGGATGGCGACTCCTTTAACGCCGGAAAAGCAATGGCGCCACGGTTGATCGAGATTATAGGCGACACTGTGGAACCAACAATTATGGAACTATATTAGGCGCTGAAACGCCCCTTTTGGTGTATTCGGCAAGGAAGAGAAAAAATAATTAAATTCGCCATTGACCCCAAACAACTTGGTTCCTATTTTGCACGCCGCTGCCAAGGGTAAAGTTAAGGGCGCGTAGCTCAGCTGGTAGAGCATCTGACTTTTAATCAGACGGTCATGGGTTCGAACCCCGTCGCGCTCACCAAATTTGGTGAATAATAAACGCCCTGGAAACCCAGTGATCTTCAGATCACTGGGTTTCTTTCATTTGGGAGCGGATCATACGCCTCTTCCTGGTGATCAGGCGGGTGACAGGACGTGGATCACACGGTCCGCCAACATGTCTTTCACCTTTGCGCCATAAGCGGCCATATGAGACGTCGCGGCATGGGCTTTCAAATGATCCAGGCTTTCCCATTTTTCGACGACGACAAAAGTGTCTTCACCGAAACGCGTCTGAAATTTGCCAACGCCTTCGGTGTCGAGCGTCGCGCCATATTCAACGCAACCGTCTTCGGCATGCACGATTGGTACATTTTCTTTGAACGCCGCGAGTACTTCGGCGCGTTTCCCAGGCTTTGCCGTGATAACGGCGACGACATGAACGATGGACATATAAAACCTCTTTGATTCAATTTTCGGTGATTCCATGAAAAGCTACGGCGCGTATTTCGGCGACGCCATAGAGAATGCAGTGCTGCGCCAGCCTCAAATTTCGCCTCGTTCGCTTAGAGCCCTTTCTTGTTGATGGTGACGCCCTCCTTTTCGAGAGCGTCGATGACGCCTTGAATTTGATGGAAGGCGGTGTTTGCGGCGGGAACGCCGCAATAAATCCCCTGCTGAATGACTGTTTCGCGAATGTCGAGCAGCGGAAAATCATCTTGCAGCGCTGCACGCACATGCATATCAAATTCCTCCCAACGGCCAATCGCCATCATCGTGCCGATCACCAGTATCCGGCGCGTTCGGTCATCCAGAACGCCACGGGTCCAGACATGCCACGCATAGGTCGAAATCAGTTCCTGAAAATCAGCCGTCAGCGGCGTTGCGCTGGCGACGGCCCGGTCTACATGCGCATCGCCTAGAATCCGGCGACGAGCGACCATGCCCTTTTCGTACATGTCCTTGTCCATTTGCATTGATCACGACTCCTTATAGAAAACGGTTAAAATGCGCAGAAACGCGCGAATTTTGATGATTAAAACCAACGCGGCGGTGTTTTAGACGCGCCAGCGAAACAGAAGATAGTCAAAAACCTATGCCAGGCGCCGGAAAGGGTCCAGTAAATGCGCGATAAAACGCCCTCCGCATATTTCTGAATTGACCCGGAAACGTTCTCTCACGGATAATACGGACGGAAGAGATGATGGGATGATCAAAATACACCGCAAGAATCGCATAAAATCGCTATTTCGCGATAAACGAGGCGCAACTGCGATTGAATATGCGATAATTATCGGAGGTCTCGCCTTCGTGATCCTTGGGTCCGTCAACTTTGTTGGCGACGCCATAGAGGACACGATGCAACATATCAAAGCGACCTTGAGCGGTGAGTCCACTGCGAAGTGGGACAAAAAAGACGACATTAAATCGAATATGAAGGGAAACTAACAATGCCCGCTTGGAATAGCCGTGTCTTATTGTCCTTTATTGGCGCACTGACGGGGATGATCCTTACCTACGCCTTTATCTCCATCGGCGGTCTTCCCGTCGTTCAGGAGCATAGTCTGTCTTCAAAAATTTCCGTCGGAATCGGCT
>JAESSL010000206.1 GCA_016764135.1 Alphaproteobacteria bacterium | reverse complement strand
AGGCACGACGTCTGAATACGACAAGGAAAAATTGCAGGAACGTCTGGCCAAATTGTCCGGCGGCGTTGCCGTGATCCGCGTCGGCGGGGCGACTGAAGTCGAAGTCAAGGAACGCAAAGACCGGGTTGAGGACGCTATGCATTCCACGCGCGCCGCAGTCCAGGAAGGCGTTGTCATTGGCGGCGGTTGTGCATTGCTCTACGCGAGTAAGGTTCTGGAGAAGTTGAAGCCGGAAAACGCGGATCAACGCGTTGGCGTCACCATCGTGCACCGGGCCCTCGAGGCGCCGGTTCGCCAGATTGCTGAAAATGCTGGCGTCGACGGCGCTGTCGTTGCCGGTAAATTGCGGGAAAGCAAAGACCAGAAAATCGGCTACAACGCACAAACCAACGAATACGTCGATATGTTCAAAGCTGGAATTATTGATCCGGTGAAGGTGGTTCGCACCGCGCTACAGGACGCTGCGTCTATCGCAGGCCTGCTGGTTACGACCGAAGTTATGGTCGCTGACAAGCCGGAACCTGCTGGCGCAGGCGGCGGCATGGGCGGTATGCCCGGCGGCGGCATGGGCGACATGGGCGGTATGGGTGGCATGGGCGGTATGGGCTTCTAGTCCATTCTTTGCCTCGCACGTCTTATCGTGTACAAAGGGCCGCGCTTTTGCGCGGCCCTTTTTTTATCTTTTCCCAACTGTAATTTTGAATTTAACGGACGCCAATGATCCCTGATCCTGACAAAGTCGCCGACTTCATCCGAGAGACGGCCGAACTGGATGTTTTGCCCCGGTTCCGTGCGCTCGCGGCCCATGAAATTATCGAAAAGTCGCCTGGTGACGTCGTGACCGTTGCGGATCATGATGCCGAAGAACGGTTGACCCGCATGTTGTCCGGCCTCACGCCTGGCGCGCTCATCGTCGGCGAGGAAGCCGTTCACGAGGATTCCTCTCTGCTGGATCGCCTGGATACGCTAGATCCCGTCTGGATCCTGGACCCTGTCGACGGCACCGCAAATTTTGCCGCCGGACGCCCGACCTTCGCAATCATGGTGACTTATGTCACAGAGGGCGTTTCTCGAGGCGCGTGGATATACAGCCCCGTGGACAAAACCATGTATGTCGCCATAGACGGCGACGGCGCATGGGCCAATGACGAAAAATTAAAAATCACCGCACCAGACGACCTGAAAGGGTTGCGAGGCAGAATTAACTATGGGGTCTTCGACGAACACCGTCGTCCCGCCCTGCGAAAACGGATTGCGGATACGTTCGACGTTGAAAAAAGCGCACGATGCGCCGGTCATGAATATATCATGCTGGCGAAAGGCGAAGCTGATTTTCGCATCTATAACCGGTTATGGGCCTGGGACCATGCGCCGGGCGCTTTGCTTCACAAGGAAGCGGGCGGCGTTACGGCGCGCATTGATCGCGCGCCATACAAACCCACCGAGCGAAGTCAGGGGTTGTTAAGCGCGCCAAGCGAACCGATTTGGGAACAAATACGATCTTTTATGATGCAGGAAGATGAAGGCCCAACACTTTGATAAAAGGGTGAAATACGTCATCGTTGCACAATCAAAAATCGAACAGGGAGTTATTGATAATGGCGAAAGTAGCGTGGATAGGATTAGGCGTCATGGGGTATCCCATGGCCGGATATCTGAGCAAGGCGGGGCACGACGTCACGGTCTATAACCGGACAGCCGACAAGGCGGAGAAATGGGCGAAAGCGCATGGCGGTAAAACCGCCAAGACTCCAAAGGACGCCGCAAAGGATGCGGAGTACGTCTTTTGTTGCGTTGGCAACGATGATGACTTGCGCAGCGTCGTGCTCGGCGACAAGGGCGCCTTTGCGGGAATGTCGAAAGGCGCAATTTTTGTCGACAACACGACGGCCTCGGCCGATGTCGCCCGGGAACTTGCCTCGGCGGCGCGTGAAATTGGCGTTGGATTTATTGATGCGCCAGTTTCAGGTGGGCAGGCGGGCGCCGAAAACGGCAAGCTGACCGTCATGTGCGGCGGATCGAAAAAGGATTTTGACAGCGCCTATCCGCTCATTGACTGTTATGCGCAATCAGCCGTTCTTCTGGGCGAGACCGGTAGCGGCCAGCTGACCAAAATGGTCAACCAGCTTTGCATTGCAGGCATTGTGCAAGGACTTTCAGAAGGGGTCAATTTCGGCATGAAGGCCGGTTTGGACATGGAAAAAGTGATCGAGGTGATTTCCAAAGGGGCTGCGCAGTCCTGGCAGATGGAAAATCGCGCGGCGACCATGGTGTCGGGGAAGTTCGATTACGGTTTCGCCGTTGACTGGATGCGTAAGGATTTGGCGATCTGTTTCGCCGAGGCCAAAAACAACAAAGCGCGCCTGCCGGTTGCGGCGCTCGTCGATCAATTCTACGCGCATGTACAGGTGCGGGGCGGCCAGCGCTGGGATACGTCGAGCTTGATTTACTTGTTATCAAACGACTAATGCTCGTTTGAAGTTTGCTTGAACGGAGAAAGAGGCGGGTTTACGAATCCGTCTCTTTTTTCTTGGCGTCTCGCCACCAGGTCTCCATTTCGTCGAGCGATGCGTCGCTCATGTCTCGTCCGTCAGCGGCGAGCCCGGATTCGACGTGACGAAAGCGCCGTTCAAATTTGGCGTTTCCGTGGCGAAGCGCCGCTTCCGGGTCCACGCCCAGATGACGCGCCAGATTAACTACGGAAAACAGCACGTCGCCGATTTCGTCGGCGATACGCTCAGGGTCGGCGTCGGTGTTGATTTCATGGCGCAATTCGACGATTTCTTCGTCAAGTTTGTCCAAAGGGCCGTCTATGTTCGGCCACTCGAACCCGACTCGCGCGGCGCGTTTTCCCAATTTTTCAGCACGCGTCAACGCGGGCAGGGCGCGCGGCACGTCATCCAGAATTCCGGACGCCCTTCCATTCGCGGCGGCCTTTGACTGGCGCTCTACGGCCTTCTGAGCCTCCCAGCTTATGCGTTGTTCATCCGGTGTGCGCTCGGCTTCGTCGCCAAATATATGAGGATGGCGACGCACCATTTTGTCAGAAACCGCCGCCGCGACATCGTTAAAATCAAAACTGCCGTTTTCTTCCGCCATGCGCGCATGAAACACCACCTGAAACAACAGGTCGCCAAGTTCATCTTTCAAAGCCGGAATGTCGTTTTGCTCGATCGCGTCTGCAACTTCATACGCCTCCTCAATGGTGTAGGGCGAAATGGTGGCGAAGCTTTGCGCGATATCCCAGGGGCACCCCGTATCGGGATCGCGCAGTTGCGCCATAATTTCAAGCAGACGGGTCAGATTCTCAGTCATGGAATATCCGTTTGAGGTTGTCCGTTAGTGATTTTGGGCGGCGTTCAGGCGTTGAAGGCGCTCCGGAGACAGATAAGACTGAATGGGACCAAAATGGGAGCGGATGACCGTGTTTTTCACAGGGTCGGATTCTGCCAGCCTATCCAGCAAGACCTGTCGGTGCCCATACATTTGCGTCAAAAGAGTGTTGGATTCACGCTCAACGCGGTCAAGCGCGGGATTGTCGGGGTCTAAAGCGTAGCGCACGGCGGATTCTGCGAAGGGGCGGTGAGCCTCATTTGTGGAGCTAAGCAGAAAATCGCTCAAGGCGTCGATTTGAAGGGGGACGCGGGACAACTGTCCTTCGAGGTAACGATCTGTCGATAATTTGCAGATTGTCACCCTCTTTCCATCGGTGAACATACGGATGTCGCGCGGATTTGGATAACAATGCAGAATGAAATCATAGTCGATAGTGCTTTCCCAACGGCGACAGGCCGGGTTTGGGATCATCGCGACGGGGTGTGGGAAAAACGTCCGACAGAGGAGCCCTTCAGGCGTCGGCCATATCATCTGGCTTGGATAGCTGGGCGCCGCGTCGTCAAGAATATAGGCGGCTTGGGCGGCGGCGTGCGGGTGGGCGCTTATCAAACCGCCAAGCGTTTGCGCGGAAACTCCGGCGCCGTCCGCTAAAAGCGTTATCAGTTCGGGTTCAACCTGCTCCAGTGAAAGTCTGATTGTCGGCGCCACGACTGCTTTTGCGCCATTTTGAAGCGTCTCGAAAAGGGTTAAAAAGGCGCCATCGGAGTACAGTAAATCGGAATCGCCAACGAACAGTATTTCGGAAGGGTGGTTGCCGCCAATTTCATCCAGTAGATGAAAAACGGAAAACTGGTTCAGGCGGTTTTTAAAGGCCGCGCCGGAATAGGGCGCTAAATGGTGCGATAAAGCTTGGCCTTCAAGGAAGGTCTCGTTAAAAGGCCGAAGGTGAACGGTTGCAAATTGCGACAACGCCCGTGTTTGATCCTTGAGATAGGCGGTGGATTCCGCATTCGTATAAAAATGGTAGTGGACACGGGCTCTTGCCGATAGCGCGGGGAGATTTCCTGGCGAGATATGCGTCGGCAAAGCGAATTCGACAAACTTATCGATAAACGCCTTGTCCCAAACCGACACAAGGATGTGAACCAGAGGGTCATTGACCGTGTCCGGCAAGGATCAATCCACGCCTTCGATAATGATGCCTCGACTATCGGCGGCCGACAGGCGCATCGCCAATAATTCTTTATAGTCGTCTGAGCGATAGAATTCTAAAGCGCGTTTATAGGTGGGAAATTTTACCACGACGACGCGGCCGGCGGGTGGTTCGCCCTCAACAGCTTCGAATTGACCGCCGCGTACGATAAACTCTCCGTCATATTTGGCGATGACGGCGGGCGTGCCCGCTTTGTAGGTTTCATAAACTTCCGCATCTTTTACGTCGACTTGCACAATTAAATAACCAGCGCCCATAGGAATTTCCTCCATATTGATTTGATTGGAATTTACGAATTATAGGGTCAGGCCTCAACGGGAATCCCGCTCCGGGCCGCGCAATGTCGCGCCACCATCGACAACGAGCGTTTGCCCGGTGATATAACGCGCGTGGTTCGATAGTAAATACCGCACAGCGTTTCCAATATCCCATCCCATACCCTCAATACCCAGCAAGGATGCGTCTCGTCGGTTTCCACGGGCTGTATCGCTCATGCCATGCGCGTACACCATCGGCGTATAGACGGGCCCCGGCGCTACGCAATTTACGCGAATGCCATCGGGACCATGATCCACCGCCATGGCTTCGCTCAAGGTGATGACGGCGCCCTTTGACACCGAGTACGTCGTCAGGCCACGGGGGCGGAGGGCGGAAATTGACGATATATTGACGATCGCGCCGCCATCGCCGGATTCTATCATCGCCGGAATCGCGTATTTTGAGGTGAGAAACATACTTTCAACATTAACCTGCATAACCCTGCGATAGGTCTCCAGTGGTTCGTCAACGACCGAACCACGGCTGCCAATGCCAACATTATTGTCGAGGAAATCGAGGCGTCCGAACCGGGTCATCGCCGCGTCGACCATGTTTCGGCAATCGTTTTCATCGGTGACGTCTGCGGCAAAGGCGGAGGCTGCGCCTCCATCCGCTTTGATCAGAGCGACGGTGCCTTCCGCGGCCTCCAGCTTACGGTCGACAACTAAAACCCTGGCGCCGGACCGAGCCAGCAGCAGGGCCGCCGCACGTCCGTTCCCAATGCCGTCATCCAGGGCGCCGCCGCCGCTTACGATGGCGACTTTGCCGTTGAGTCCAAGGTCGTCTGCGCTGTCCAGATCCATTTTGTACTTCCTGATGTGTAGCCTGTTGCAGGGGCGTCAGGATGACCGTTCCTGATCGAGAAAAACAGGACATCGTTCCACATCGCTTGAAACCTGTGGTCTAAGGGTTACAATCCATGATGGTGGGACATTAAGAACAGTGAGAGAACCGAACTATGGAAATGGTCAGCAGCACTGAATCGCGCATCGTTGAAACCAGACGCAAGGACGGTGTTGGACAGAGGCGGGATTATTTTGGCACGGCGGGCAACATGATAGAAGGCCCGCAGGGTTTTCTGGTCGAGCGCCCCTACGCTGGCGCGCGCATTGACCCGCATTTTCACGACATTGACCAGTTTCAGGTAATCGTCGCCGGAGATGGGCGCATCGGTAAAAAGGAAGTCATGCCGGTTACATTTCAATACGCGGACGCCTATACGCCCTATGGCCCCATCGTCGCGAGGGACGATGGCATTTCATTCTTCACGTTGCGAAATGTCGCCAGCGGCGGACATTTCAGCATGCCGGGATCAAAGCATCTGATGCCCTGCCGCGCGGGACGCAATATCGCCGGTGGCATAAAACTGGAGGGCATCTCCCTGCAGGAGGGCGAGGTGGCGCGCAAGGAACTAATGGAGCGTCAGGACGATGGCGTCCTCGCAGAGGGCATTCACCTAGGGTCGAACGCGACGACACATGGCATTCAAAACGATGCTGGCGGTCAGTATTATCTGGTCTGTGAAGGAACGCTTGTTCGCGACGGCGTGACCCTGGAAGAGCTATCTT
>JAESSL010000205.1 GCA_016764135.1 Alphaproteobacteria bacterium | reverse complement strand
GAAGGCGCGCAGGAAACTGTGATGGTTCCTGAAGCGGACCGCGCGACCTTGCAGGGGTATCGCCGCGAGGACGGCCGGATCGGCACACGCAATTATGTCGGAATTGTCTCTTCGGTGAATTGTTCGGCTACGGCGTCGCGCATGATCGCGCGGGAAATTGAACGCAGCGGCATTCTGGATGATTACCCCAATGTCGATGGCATCGTACCCATTGTGCACGGCGCGGGCTGTTGCATCGGCACCGATGACGAGGCCTTTCGCATGTTGCACCGGACCATCTGGGGTCATGCGCGGCACGCTAATTTCGCCTCCATCATGATGTTGGGGTTGGGGTGTGAGACGCTTCAAATTCCGATGATGCTGGACGTGATGGGCAAACCGTCGGAGGAAACGTTTCATTACACGACGATGCAGGACGAGGGCGGCACGCGCAAAACCGTGGAGGAGGCCGTCGAGTGGTTCAAAAGCATCTTACCGCGCGCTAACGCCATGCAGCGTGAAACTGTACCGGCGTCGGAATTGACCGTCGCGCTGCAATGCGGTGGTTCGGATGGATATTCTGGCATCAGCGCCAATCCGGCGCTTGGACTGGCGGTGGATACATTGGTGCGCCATGGCGGCTCGGCCATCCTGGCGGAGACGCCGGAAATTTACGGCGCTGAACATCTTCTGACCCGCCGCGCGGTGTCCCGCGAGGTTGGTGAAAAACTGATCGAACGGATCCACTGGTGGGAGGATTATGTGGCGAAACACGGCGGCGACATGAACAACAATCCGACCCCGGGCAACAAGGCGGGTGGATTGACGACGATACTGGAAAAATCCCTCGGCGCGGTGGCGAAGGGCGGGTCGACCAATCTGACCGGCGTTTATAAATACGCCGAACCGATCACCGCGAAGGGCTTCGCCTTCATGGATAGCCCCGGCTATGACCCCTGCTCCATCACTGGCGAAGTGGCGTCTGGCGCCAATCTGGTCTGTTTCACCACCGGTCGCGGGTCGTGCTATGGCAACAAACCCGCGCCCTCCATGAAGCTCGCCACCAATACACCAATGTTCAATCATATGGTGGACGATATGGACATCAATTGCGGCACGGTCATCGACGGGGATGAAACGCTGGCGGAAAATGGCGAGCGCATCTTTCAAAAGATGCTGTCTGTCGCCTCTGGCGAAAAAACCAAATCCGAAGAACTCGGCGTCGGCGATTCGGAATTCGTGCCGTGGCAGACTTGGGCGCAAATGTAACCGGCCCAGATGTAGGCGGCGCAAATGTAACTGGCCCAGAGGTAGGCGCGCCGCTTTTTCTAATCGAGCGCAATCGTCGATAATTTGGGTCTTTGACGCGTGCGATACCAGTCGGCGAATTGATCGGGCGGCAATGCGGGGCTGAAATACCAGCCTTGCACTTGCTCACATCCGTGGCCGCGTAAAAACTGGTACTCGGCCTCTGTTTCAACGCCTTCGGCGACTACGGACAGTCCGAGGTCGCGGCCCATTAATATGATGGCCTTTACAATGGCCGCATTTTTGGGGTCGCGGGTCATCATGTTGACGAAGGACCGGTCGACCTTGATGCCGTTGACCGGGACATCGGTAAGCAATCGAAACGTAGCGAAATCGGTGCCAAAATCGTCGATCGTGACGCGTACGCCAAGGTCGCAAAGTTGATTGATCACGCCAGCCGCGACGCCGGAACGGTCCATCGCCACGCTCTCGGTAATTTCCAGTTCCAGTAGATCGGGCGAAATATCCGCATCCGCGAGGGCTTCGGAAACAACGTCGACCAGGCCCGCTCTTTTGAACTGAAGCGCTGATGTGTTGGCCGCGATGGGGATGGGCGGCAATCCAAGCGCGCGCCACTTTTTGATCTGGGCGCAGGATTGGCGCAGCACCCAGGCGCCGATCGGTTGTATGAGCCCGGTGGCCTCGGCGATGGGGATAATGTCGCTGGGGGGGACCATGCCGCGATCCCGGTGGGGCCAGCGCAGCAATGCCTCCACGCCGACAACCTCGCCGGTTTCCAGATTCAGTTTTGGTTGGTAGTGCAGTATAAAATCCTGACGCTGCAAGGCGACGCGAATTTCATGCTCCATGAGTTTGAACGCTTGTTCCCGCTCGTTCATCGCCTCGTCAAAATAACGAAACGCGGCGCCGTTCTCCAGTTTCGCCTGGTACATCGCAACATCGGCGTTCTTGAGCAAAGGCTCCGAATCCGACATTCCCTGATCCAGAATACTGATGCCGATACTGACGGAGATATAGACGTCTCGTCCATTGAGCTGGAAAGGATCCTTGAAGGACGCGCAGATTTTGTCGGCGACCCGGGAGGCGGCGTTCTTGCGCTCAAGATTAGTGGCGATGATGGCGAATTCGTCACCGCTGATGCGGGCGACAATGTCGGTCTCGCGCATGCAGCTTTTCAAGCGAGCGGCGACGCTTTTGAGGAGCGCGTCGCCCGCGGGATGCCCAAAGGTGTCATTGATGTCCTTGAATCGATCCAGATCGAGCAATAAGACCGCGACGTTGCGGTCGTCGCGGCGCGCTTGCGCAATGGCGGCGTCGAGCCGGTCATGAAAGAGCGAACGATTGGCGAGGCCCGTGAGAGAATCGTACTGGGCAAGATCAATCAGTCTTTTTTCTACGCGTTTCTGATTGATGCCATAGCGAATGGCGCGGGCGAGTTGATCCGCCGTAATACTGTCTTTGACCAGATAATCCTGAGCGCCGACGGACATGGCGCGAAGGTCAATTTCCGGACTGTCTTGCCCGGAGAGCAGAATTATCGGCGCCATGCAGCCTTGCGCATTCGCCTCCTGCACCAGGTCCAGGCCGTCTCGAGCGCCCAATCGGTAATCGACCAGAAACACGTCATGCTTGGCTGCGACAAGAGCGTCGAGCCCGTCCTTCCAGGCGGGGGCCCAATCCACCTCTATATCCGCGCCGTACACTTCCTGCAGAAGATCACGCGCAAGAATAAAATCGTCTTCGTCATCTTCCACAATCATCACACGAGGCGCGTTCATCATGGGCTGGCTCCGTTATGATTTAGGAAGATGAACAATCTGCAGCCAGTACTCTGACACAGTGTTCAGCGTTTTCACGAATTCGTCGAAAGACACCGGCTTGGTGATGTAGGAGCTGACCCCAAGGTCGTAAGTGCGAAAAATATCCACTTCTTCCTTGGAGGTCGTTAGCGCAATGACCGGTATGCGTCGCAAATTTTCGTCAGCGCGAATTTCCTTCAGCGCCTCCCGACCGTCTTTTCGGGGCATATTGAGGTCCAGCAGGATCAGGCCGGGCATGAAAGCGTCCGATCGATCCGAATATTTACCGCGTCGATACAGATAATCCATCAGCTCTACGCCGTCCTCGACAAAGGTGATGTTGTTGGAGACGCGCGCTTCTCGCAGGCATTCCTCGATCAACAATCGATCGTCGGGGTCGTCATCCGCGATCAGAATATTAATATTTTTACCATCCAGCTTCATAACTGTTTTCTCCATATTCGGTTTGCTCGGCGTTGTGGGTGACGGGGAGCGTTATCGTGAAGGAGGCTCCTTTTCCGGAAAGTGCTGTCGCCGTGACGGTTCCGCCATGGCGCTCGGCAATTTTTCGGCAGATCGCCAGCCCGATGCCGGTGCCGTCATATTGGGTTCGGCCATGCAGCCGTTGAAATATGCCGAAAATTTTCTCCGCATATTCGTTCTCGAACCCGATGCCGTTGTCGACGACTGTGATTTCACAAATTTGTTTTGGCGTTTCACTTAAATCGGAGGCTGTCTGGTCTTGTGAAGGTTGTCCCTGGGCGATCTCCTCAATTCGTATTTTTCCAGTGATCTTAATTTTTGGGGCGATTTTTTCGCGGCGATATTTGAGTGAGTTACCAATAATATTTTGAAATACCTGCCGTAATTGCCGGGGGTCGCCATCAATCTTCGGTAGTTCCTGAATGTCGATTTGTGCATTGCATTCTTCAATGCTGACCTCCAGGTCGGACAGTACGCCGCGCGCCAGGGCGTTCAGGTCAACCGAGACAAAAGGGTCGGCCTTGCTGGCGACGCGGGAGAATGACAGTAAATCGCTGATCAGAGTTTGCATGCGCGCCGCGGCGTCCTGCATGCGCGTCAGGTAATCGAGACCCCGTTCATCCAGTTTGTCGGCGTACTTGGTTTCCAGTCTGTCGCCGAACGCCTGTACCTTGCGAAGGGGCTCCTGAAGGTCATGGGCGGCGACAGAGGCGAATTGCTCAAGCTCTGCGTTTGATCGTTTGAGTTCCTTGGCGATTCTCAGGGCGGCGTCACGATGGCGGCGCAAGGCGTTTTGAGTTCGTATGGTTTTCTGTTCAGCTTCCTTGGCGGCGGTCGTGTCGCGAATAACGCCGGCGAACATACGTTCGCCACCGATATTCATTTCGCTGATGATCAGGTCCAGGGGAAAGACGCTGCCGTTTTTTCGTAACCCCATAAGGTCGCGTCGGGCGCCAACGATGGAAGAGGCGCCTGTCTTTTTGTAGTTGGCGATGTCGTGGTCGTGATTTTCCGCATGTTCATCCAGCATCAACATCTTGACGTTTTGACCAATGACGGCCCCGGCGTCGTAGCCAAACTGCATTTCGGCGCTTGTATTGATGGATTGCACAACGCCTTTGCTGTTGATCGTGATAATGCCGTCGGCGACCGACGCAAAGACGGCGCGCAATCGCTGCTCGTTTTGCGCCGACGCGTTTTGGGCCGCCGTTGCTTGTTTGAATATGGCGCGCAAATTTAAAAGCAGGCCGGTGAGCACGCAGATATAGCTGACAATTTTTAGTAAATGCGCGACGTCGAACTCAAAATCGAACAACCTGCTGGAAAGCGACATAACGGCGACCTGCCCGAACAGGTCGACAATGAGGGACAGGATCAGCCAATGCTCAAAGACGCTGCGGCGCCACCCGCCCGTTCGTAAAAATCCAACCAGCGCGACGAGAAAGAACAGGGCGGGGACAAATTCTTCCGGGCGGTGAAAAAATAACTCGGGGAAATATGCGCGCGGCAAAGGCGCGAAGGCGAAGAAAGCGAAACTGGCGATCGTCAGTGTAAACGCTAACAGATAGGTGAGGCGCTCCCGGCGCCGACGATCAATATTCACCTCACCGGCGTCGGTGCGAAGATCGCGACAAACCGCAACCCAGCTCAGACACATCATGATTCCGAGGAACTGACGCGATGCGATCCAGCTCCACGGGATCAACATCGGCAGGTCTGAGGGGAGGTATGGGGCGAAAAATTGCGACGTGACGATGGCGTGGTACCCGTCCAGGCACGCAGCGCCAATAAAACCTACGCCCACAATCAGAACGATTGTGTCCTTTTGGGAATAATATCGGGTTAAGGCCATGACCCCGACAACTGCCGCCAGGGTTGTGGCCGTTACTTCCATAACAGTATGAAGTTGATTGCCGCCGGTCCACGTCGCGCCGTAGAGCACTGCGTAGCCGCCAATCAAACCGACCGTCGCGACCCAATAGGCGATTCTGCGCCTAAAGGAGTTATAATTCAGTATGTTACGACACATCAATCTTAACTCCAAGGCATCAGGGGTCTGTAGAATAACTACATATAAAGATATAGTTTATGTATTTATACTCAGGATGGTTAACAAACCCTTGATGCTGGAATATTAACTAGCGCGCGACACGCCAATTTCCACCAATTCCCATATTTAGACGCGCCAGGCGTTGCGCAATATTGACATTATAACCTAATATAGGCTATTATTCTTTTTATCCGCTTGAGGTGGTGGAATGTTAAGCGATGTATACCCATGTTAATGTTTTTGGGGCGGGAAGCGCTTATGGGGCATGGCTGGCTTGGTATTGCGGGTGTGATCCCGCACGGAATGTTGCGGGTGTGATCCCGCACGGAATGTTGTGGGTGTAATCCCGCACGGAATGTTGATTGCGCATACCTTGCTGACGGGACCTGGCCGAGGATAAGGTCCCGGTCAAAAGGGTAAGCCCGAGAGGGCGTGAGCTGGCCTGGTCCAGGGGCGGATTGATCCGACGAAGGAATATATCGATGAGATGGCGCGCAAAAACGTGGTTAGGCCGAACCGCAGCGCTTTTGGGCGTTTTGTTGGCGGGGCCGGGTTTGATGTTGATGGGAGGGAAT
>JAESSL010000204.1 GCA_016764135.1 Alphaproteobacteria bacterium | reverse complement strand
GGCTCGCGCCGCCCTGGCGGACGCGGTGGCGCGACAGGATGAGGAGAGGGAACGATTTATCACGCGCTCCGTCGAGCAGCTTAACACCGTTGAATTGCAATATGCGCGTGTTCGGGAGCTCTTGAACCAAGCGTCCGATCAGGAGCTTCGCACCGAAATAAGGTCCCCCATCAACGGCGTCGTAAAAAATATGCGGCATAATACGATTGGCGGCGTCGTGCGTCCTGGCGAGCCTTTGATGGAAATTGTGCCCGCTGACGGTAAACTCGTGATTGAGGCGCAGTTGAACCCTGTGGATCGGGGATATGTTCAGAAGGGCCAGCGGGCGATTGTAAAGATTTCAACGTATGATTTTGTTCGTTACGGCGGGTTGGAGGGCGTTGTGTCGCGTATTGGCGCCGACACGAATGTGACGCCCGCCGGGGATTCTTATTACGAGGTAATTGTCGAGACGGAAAAATCCTATCTGGGGGAGCAAAAGGGCGTTTTACCGATTTCTCCCGGAATGCAGGCCACAGTCGATATTCATACGGGCACCCGGTCTGTTTTGAATTATTTGATAAAACCTGTATTAAAGCTGCGACATGAGGCATTTCGTGAGCGCTAAAAGTTGATTTACTTGGGCGTGTCGCCCTAAACTAAATACGCTGTTGTATATTTGCACCACTTCAAATCTAGGATTTAGGTGTTTGGATTATTTACTTGGTTAAGTTGGTATATATTTGTTAAACAATATCAATTGTCGGTTTATTCGCCGCCTAGGGGAGTCATTTTGAAAAAGGTTGTCGCCGGTCTCATTGGCGCAAGTATAGGTTTGACGGTCTTCGCGAGCGCTTCTTTCGCGGAGACGCTTAAGGCTGAGCTCGTGGTGTTGCTGGAAACTCACCCTCAAATTCGCAGCGCCGTCAATCAAACCGCAGCCGTACGCGAAGGCATCGAAGAAGCCGAAGCGGCGTATTACCCTCGCGCGGCGTTTTCTGGCGACACGGGTGCGGAGCGAAGCGACACGGTGGCTCGTCGCGATTCCGGCTTGGGCGATTTCAGTATGCGTCGCGACAAGCTAACGCTGACAGTGACGCAAAACCTGTTTAACGGATACCGCGATGACGCTGGCGTAAACGCCGCGAATTACCGCACGCGCGAATCCGAGATGGCGCTCGAAGGGACCCGTCAGAACCTGTTGTTCGAGGGCGTCACAAAATATCTGGACGTCTTGCGCAACCTTCGTCTGGTGGAAATCGCCAAGCGCAATGAAACAACCATTCAGACCCAGCTAGAGCTGGAAGACGAACGCGTGAAGCGCGGATCCGGCATTACGGTGGATGTTGCACAGGCAAAGTCCCGGTTACAGGTCGCAAAACAGGAACGGGTCCTGTTTGAAGGCAACATGAAGGCGGCGCTTGCGCGCTACAGGCAGATCTTTGGTCATGCGCCAGATCTTGCAGGTCTGGAAGACGCCCATCCTTCGGATGAGCTTGTGCCGGGAACGTTGCAGGAAAGCATTCGGATCGCCCAGAAACAAAATCCGCAATTATTGCTGACGCGGTTTCGGTCAGACGCCGCTCGGGAACAACGGCGTATCGCAAAGGCGGATTATTACCCGACAATCGATTTAGTCGGCACTCTCGATTACGCCGACAATAATGGCACCACGCGTGGAATTGAACGCGAGCAATCATTATTGCTGAAAGCCAATTGGGAATTTTTCTCCGGATTCAGGACGCGGGCTCGGGTTGAAGCCGCCGCGAGAGCCTTCGCCGCCAGCAATGACGATTACAATTTTGCAGCGCGTAAGATTGAAGAAGAGGTGCGGATCGCGTTTGCCAAGCTTGAGACTGACCGGGTGCGCGTGGACTTGTTGATAAACGCGGTGAATATTGCGGAAGAAGTTTTTGCCGCGCGGGCGAAGCTCCGGGAAAATGGTAAAGGCTCGCAGCTGGATGTGCTCGACGCCCAGAGTGAATCGTTTAGCGCTCAACTCAATTTGATCAAAGCAGACTTCGATTCGCGACTTGCAGTCTACCGCGTTGCGCTTACAACAGGCTATCTGACGCCGGAAATGTTAAAGTTGTACGCCAACTAAGTTGTTGCGACGCCACCGAAATTCTTAATCAAAATAGAACGAGAACGCGTTTCAAAAAATCTGGATCGCGTTTTTTCGCGTCTGCTGTGTTAAAATGTCAGGATAGCTTTATCGACTGATCTACTCTGGATCAGTGAGAATCTCGGGAGTGTTTTGTTGCGCCGCGCAGTCTTATTAGGCGTTTCGTTTTTGTTGGCGGGATGCCCAAGCCTTGATGATCTCCGTTTCTGGAATCGTGAGGCCCCCGACGAACGCGCGGCGCCAGCCGCGAACGTAGAAACTGCGAGCACTGTGGAGAACGCCAGGAAGAACCTGTCAGAAGACAATAAGCCAAAGTCGGTCGGTCTCCATTTAGGGGACCGGTTTACTTTCGATAATCCACCGATGACTTGGGAAATTGTTAAAATTTCAAAAGATCGGGTGGAGTGGCGCGGCGACGATGACGAAGTTCACGTAACAGGCGTAAATCCCATACTGCCCGCACTCGAATGGTCCGGTCCCAAAGGGGGAAAGGGTCGTCGATTGATCCGCGATAAAGTCGGGTCTCTGTTTCCCATGCGCGTTGGCGCCAAGACGACGTTTCGCTCGACAGTGACCAGCGACCGTCCGCCGTTCGGCTGGGAAAATATCTGGACCTGTACCGTGCAAGGGAAAGAATTTGTACCGTGGCGAGGGCGTTCGGTTGAAACTTATGTGGTTGGATGCGGACGCAAGCGTACGAATGAGCTGACTTTTAATTACGCGCCGGAAATTGGGCATTACATTACGCAGCGTACCTTTCAGGGCGCGGGAAAGCCCGAGCTGCTGCGCCGACTGATCTCTGTAGATTATGCGCGCGAGCGGTGCGTCAAAGTTGCGGTGAAGAAGCCGGAGACCAAGACGACAATAAAGAAGACGCCGCCGACGAGAAAAAAGGCGGCTAAAAAGACCACTCTCGGTGTTCCTAAGAAACCCCTGAAATCCGGCGTAGCAGCGTCTCGTCCATTCGCAAAAAAGGCCTTGCCCGCCCAGACCCCTGCCCGCGTACCCAACGCCTCGGGGGATCTGAAGCAGTTACTGGATTCGGTCATTGTTAAAACACCTAATTTTGCGGAGGACGCGACAGAGGCGGGTGCAACGAAAGTGTTTGTTCCGCGACCTCGCATCGTAAAGGCGCCGCCCAAAAAGGTTGCCGGCATTTCGGCAATAAAGGCGAAGACGAAGCGAACCTCGCCTCTCAAGGTTCCGCCGCGCAAATCCGTGCCGGCGCCGGTCGCTGTCGCTGGCAAACCGCCTGTCCCTAAACCTGCAATCACGGCAAAAAGCACAAGGGGCGTTATTGCGCCGCCACCGCCAAAATTGATGGCGAACCTACAAATTAAAAAGTTCGGGCCCAGAGTTTCGTCAGCACCGGCCTCAAAGGGGTTCGGGGTGCATCTGGCGTCCTATCGCTCCGCAAAAACGGCGATTCGGGGCTGGGGCATTTTGAAATCGCAAGCCAGGGGCGCGCTGGATTCCTATAAGGCCAAGCTCCGGAAAATACATATCGAGGGTAAAGGCGACTTTTACCGTTTGTATGCGGGAGAACCAATGGTCAAAGCGGACGCCAAGCGATTATGCGGCGCGTTGAAAACACGCAAGCTTGCTTGCAACGTGAAAGCCCTGGCCAGTCGCTGACGGGGGGGGACACGTCGCTCTATGGCGGCGTGAGCGCGAACATCATCAAGATCGTGCGTTGCAGTGGGTTATAATTGTCGTCCGAGATCAGATAAATCAGCGTTTCACCTGCGTCTGACCTTCGTGCTGATATTCCTTCCATGTTGTCGATGGTCAAGGAATCCTCAAAACGGGCGATTTCGACAGGTTCGATGGCGCTGGATGGACGCAGCGCCGCCGCATCAATAATGACGACCCGCGCAGCGATTCCGGACAAAAAGCTGAAACTTCGTTCGATGAAAATGATGTTGCAGTTGGGTAGGGTCGCGGCGCCGGTGGGCCGAAAACCGGCTGTCGTTTTATAAGTGAATGTCTCCCAACCTTCACCGGATTGCAGCCAGCCCTGAACATGCGTGTCGCGCGTTTCGTTTTTCTCCGCGACTATCAACAATCGGCCATCGCACAGGAAGGTCATCGCCTCGACGCCGCCATTATTGGGCAACTTGGATAACGCTGCGGGCGTCGGTAACGCCTGAGGCGCCGCCCCGACTGTGTCGTTCCGCCAAATACGGTGGCGACGCTCAAATGAAATCAAGAGGGGGGCGCCGTCGATGGTCGCAATGGACTCGGCGTCCGTATCCGGCTTGGCGAGGGGCGCGTTATCCTCGCCAATCATATTGTCGAGGCGTGGGTCGTCG
>JAESSL010000203.1 GCA_016764135.1 Alphaproteobacteria bacterium | reverse complement strand
CGCTGGCCGAAGCGCCCGTTGACGTCGTTGGGACTGGTAGTTACTTGCCAGATCGCTGGTCGGAAACCTACGCCACCGCCGATATAGTTTCCTACGATGGCGTGACTAGAGTGAAAGTCGGCCGCGAATTCTTGATTCCAAAATAGTGACGTCTCGACCCTTTGGTTCCAAAGGGCGCATTAAATGTATTTATGAAGAAGCTTGGCGCCGCAGAATTGCCGCGTCATCATAATGCCCGCGTTCGCCAGACTTTAGCATCGGCGATCAATTCAGGGAGTAGGGCGACGATGGGGCATATTCGGTTAGGCGATCGCATTAATCATCCCTCTGCCTGGCGTGTCGCCGATTTGGCGCAAGCCAAAGACTGGATACATATGCTTGGCGAAGCAGAAATTGACGAATTGGCGGACGCCGTCGCGACGGTAAAATCGCTTGGTTTAAAAATTGTTGATATTGGCCGCGATGATTTTGATCTGCCGCTTCTGGGCCCGGTTCTGGCGAAGGTTAAAGACAATCTCATCAACGGGCGCGGCGTCGCCTTGGTGCGAGGGGTGCCGGTGTCTCGTTTGTCCCGCGAAGACGCCGCAATTACGTATTGGGGCATTGGCGTTCATATCGGCGAGGCCGTATCGCAAAATTCGATGGGTCATGTTTTGGGACATGTAAAAGATGTGGGAGACAAGGCGGATGATGTGAATACACGAGGCTATCGGTCTCGGGATGATTTGCCCTTTCACAATGATATTGGCGCCGAGGTCATCGGCTTGCTGTGTTTACATGAATCAAAATCAGGCGGGTTGAGCAGCGTCGCCAGCGCTGCGGCGATTCATAATGAGATGCTTAAGCGGAATCCGGAATATGTGGCGGCGTTGGCCGAGCCCCTGTATCGGGATCGCCGGGGTGAAACGCCAGAAGGCGAAGATCCATATTATCCGATGCCGGTCTTTAATTATCACGCCGGCCATTTCACCGTGTGTTATGTGCGGCGGTTTATCGAATCAGCGCAGCGTTTCAAAGAAGTCCCTCGCTTGAGCGCACCGCAAATCGATGCGATGGCGATGATGATGGATTTGGCCTACAGCGATGAATTACGGTTGGATATTTCGTTCCAACCCGGTGATATTCAATTCGTCAACAACCTTACGATGCTGCATACTCGAACCGAATTTGAAGATTACCCGGAACCGGAACGAAAACGTCACCTGTTGCGCCTTTGGTTGGCGGAACCTGATGGCTGGCCGCTGCCGGACGCATTCTATGCGCGCTACGGCGCAACCGCTGAAAGTGGTCGGCCTGCAGGAATTGCAGCGCCAACGCGTACGGCGCCACTTGAAGCTGAATAAATGTCATGTCAAAACTTGCGTCTGAATGACGTATTACTCTGAAATAGGAAGGAATTATCGAATATGTTTAAAATCTGGGGGAGAGCTGACGGCTCTAATGTCGTCAAGGCTATGTGGTGCGTCGGTGAATTAGGCGTGGAGCATGAGCGTATCGACTGGGGCGGAAGGTTTGGCGGAAATGACGATCCAGAGTATCGCGAGAAAAATCCGAACGGCCGTTTGCCCACTCTGGAAGAAGAAGGTGGTTTCACCGTTTGGGAATCCGGCCCAGTTGTACGGTATCTTTGCTCCAAATATTCCATGGGGAATTTGTATCCTGAAGATTTGAGGGAACGCGCTTCCGCCGACAAATGGATGGATTGGAGTTCCTTGAACCTCGCCAATTTCAACGGCGTCTTTCTGGACCATTTTTTCCGCCTGCCCGAAGATCAACGCGATCCTGCGGTCGTTGAGGCTGCGATTGAAAAAGCCGCGGACATGTATGCGATTCTCGACAAACATTTGGCGAACCGGCCGTATCTCTGCGGCGACAAGCTCACGACGGCGGAATTTCCGGCTGGATCTTTGACGTATCGTTGGATGACCTGGCCTGATTCCCGGCCGAGTTTTCCGAATGTTGAGGCTTGGTATGAGCGCCTGGCGGCGCGTCCGGCCTATCAGGAACATGTTATCAAAGCGAACCGCAAAAGAGGGTAATTCCTCTTTGGGCGCGACGCCTTTCCACCGGCCTGTATGAATTTATATGGCGCCGGTGGATTTCAGGCGCTGGAAATCCTGATCCAATCCGGAAAACAGGATGTTCACTGTGTCCAGGTCGGCGCGGCTATATCTTAGGGCGAGTGATAGCCGACCATCTTCGTCGGTCATCTGGTTACGCAAAGGTTCGTATATCGCGTTCATGAGCAGGTGAAAATCAGAGTCGCCAAAGTTCCATGTTTTTTCCTGCGCATTCTGGCTCGGCGGCATATGGGAGTCGACGATATCAATCATCCAGTTTCGCCGTTTCGCCATGTCTGAAAAAAAGCGCGAAGCGAACACAAGGACGTCCTGGACGATGAGTGCGCCAGCGGGGTTTTCACAAACACTTTCCCACGGCACCAAGCCGGTTAAGGGATCTGTCGCGCTTTCGACCAGTTTTTCGGCGCGTTGATCTAATTGGACATGGAGGTCGTCACCCAGCATTTGCTGGACGCCCGCCAAAAATCCGGGGATCGTTCGCCGGGAGAGCTGGCGTCCTTGCACCGTCGGTTCGTCATTATGGGGAAATAAATTGGAAAAGGATTGCACCAGCAATCGGTCCAGGTGAAATTTTCGGACGTTTCGCCACCTCGCCGCCTCCACGCTTTGAACGCAACTTCGCCAGACGTCGTCGATTGACTGGTCTAAAAAGACTTCCTGAAACTCCTGGAAGGCGGCGCTGGCGGCGCGTAATTCATCGCTGGAAAGGCTTGCGCCCTTTTCGGTTGTCAGGCTGATTAAATGCGCCAGCAACATCTCGCTGTAATCGTGCACGAGAGAACGAATCTTATTCGCACTATCCCGCGGTTTTGAGTCTTGAAGGTTATCGTCAGCCAATGAAGTAACTTAACCCCTTGATTCTCCGGTTCCATTGTGGTGCTACCTTGGAACGCGTGAAGCCCCAATTCCAGAGTAGTCCGTTACAGGTTTCTTGGCTAGAGACAGGAAACGAATAAAAAAAGCCATTGATCCGCGCGTATGCCGGAATGGATAGAAAGGAAGAAAGCGGACATGACTGATCGCTTGAATATCGCGTTGGCGCAATTGAACCCCGTTGTTGGCGACATCGATGGGAATGTTGATAGAATTCTCGCGGCGCGAAAATCAGCCGCTGATGCGGACCTGATTATCTTTTCTGAATTGGTGTTGAGTGGTTATCCGCCGGAAGATCTGGTGTTGAAGCCGTTTTTTCAGGACAAGATTGAAGCGGCGGTCGATGTGCTTGTGTCCACGACAAGCGATGGCGGCCCGGCCCTGTTAATTGGCGCGCCATGGCGTGCGGAAGACGGATTGAAAAATGCGGCCCTTTTGCTGGACGGCGGCGAGATTGTCGGAGTGCGGTTTAAACGCGATCTGCCTAACTATGGCGTTTTTGATGAAAAGCGCGTGTTTTCGCCTGGACCGATGCCGGGGCCGATCAATTTTCGCGATGTACGGATTGGCGTACCGATCTGTGAAGATATCTGGTCGCCTGATGTCTGTGAATGTCTGCAAGAAAGCGGCGCCGAGATGTTTCTGGTTCTCAATGGCTCGCCTTTCGAGACGGACAAGCATGGCCTTCGGTTGCAGCACGCCGTTGCGCGTGTGACGGAATGCGGACTTCCTCTGGCTTATGTCAATCAAGTTGGCGGTCAGGATGAGTTGGTGTTTGACGGCGGGTCCTTTGTCCTGAATGGCGACCGGTCTCTTGCGGCGCAGCAGCCTATGTTTCAGGAAGACATCCTGATGACCGAGTGGACGCGCGGCGCTGACGGCTGGTCTGTTGCGACAACCATGCGCACGGCGCATCCGGAGGGATATGAGGCGACCTATCGGGCTATGTCGCTCGGGCTTCATGATTACGTGATTAAAAACGGGTTTCCTGGCGTTGTGCTGGGGATGTCCGGTGGCATTGATTCGGCGTTGACGGCGGCGGTGGCGGTGGATGCGTTGGGCGCGGACAAGGTGCACTGCGTCATGATGCCATCGCCCTATACCAGCGGCGATAGTCTGGAAGACGCCTCTGCAGCAGCCGAAATGTTGGGGGTTCGGCTGGATAATGTCGGCATTGGTCCGGCGACGGCTGCCTTTGATCAGATGTTGGCGCCGATTTTTGGCGACCGGCCAGCGGATATTACGGAAGAAAACATTCAGGCGCGCAGTCGCGGCCTTTTGTTGATGGCAATCTCGAACAAGCTGGGCGTCATGGTGTTGACGACGGGCAACAAGTCGGAAATGTCGGTTGGGTATGCGACCTTATACGGCGATATGTGCGGCGGGTTCTCTGTCTTGAAGGATGTCTACAAGATGGACGTCTTTGCGCTGAGCCGCTGGCGGAACGAAAACAT
>JAESSL010000202.1 GCA_016764135.1 Alphaproteobacteria bacterium | reverse complement strand
CTGATATAACATTCGTTTTACCCGGCCTACTGCGGTGGATTCAACATATGGATTCGTAAGATAAGGGTGCAATCGACTCTCGGCCGGCCGATTGATAAAACAGGTTATCATCGGCCCTTGGCAGCAAACATACAGCGGATGCCGTTCCAGAAATGACACACATTTTTGAGCCGCGTCAAAGAACAAGAAGTCATCGTCAGCATGCAATAAAATATACCGGGCGCTCAGTTTTTCAGTGACCAGCGCAATCCTCTGGTACATGGGTATTTCCGATGGGTAGGGATGGTGCAAAACCTGGATGTCATTCTTTGCTCGCATAATGGTGCGGGCGTTTCGCTCAGCATTTTCCGGTGTGCTACCGTCGGCAACATGGATCGCGCAATCTACTTTCGAAATTTCGAGAAAACGAAGCGTTTTTGCGAGCATTGCCGGCCGGTTGTAAGTCGGGATGATTATTTCGAGCATGCTGATATTTTTCTTTCAACTATCTAGCGAGGTGTCATTTCGAAAAGGTAGCGAACTCGCATTCTAATTTCTAGAGCGGGGTATACCTAAATGTGCTTTAAACCAAGGCGCGTCGATACTCACGTTATATGACCGTTAATTCGACTCAGCTGATGGTTGCGCCAACACGATTTCGTATAAACCAGCAGCCACAGACAGAGCGTTCTCCGCCACAAGCCTATCCGCTTCTTCTAGTAGCAAGCGGACGCCGACATTTTGTAATTGGCGGTAATTTTTAACGACATCCTCCGCGTCAGATAAACCACGTAACCTTAACCGAATTGCTGCTGGCTGTAATTGTACTGGCCCTGGCAGGGTATCCAGCCAATCGGCCAAGGATTTCTTTGAATCAGAATTGGTAAAAGGAAGTTGCGGCAAGGCCTCAATGAGATCCGCGGCTCTTGGCCCAAGGCTATGCAAATCGGACAAAATACTCCGTTCTATTTCATCGGCAACGTGGGCTTGTCCGTAAGAATGCAAGCGACGAACCAATTCGCATTTAATGTCGAAAAACCTTCGAATTGGCTGTTTAGCCGAATTTTCACCGCAATTTATCACCATCATCAAAAGTTCACCAATTGCAGCGGCATTTTGGGGCCCCGCCGTTACCGCGGCATTATCAATCTCCATGAAAACTTTCTGAATAAATGACGTATTCTCATCAGATCCAGCAACACATGGCAAAGGACTATTGCTTAACGCCACTCCCGACGCGGCATCAGTAACATGAACGACGTTGACGTCCTCAGGAAGCGTCCCGCAATCGACGTTAATATTAAAACGACAAAGCCCATCGTCCGCCAGGCTTGCTCTCCCGCGCGAGACAATACCATTTATCGAAACCGCCACCTGCCTTGGGTAACGCGGTCGGCGACCGTCGTTAATCCATCCGGTTACGCGTCCCTCATTAACGCCATCGAGGACGCCTTCGATCGCCATCCGATCTTGTTCAAGTCCCGGAGGGGGGACCGTTATCGGCCCTCCAGGAAGTGGGTTAGCCTCCCCCACCGCGCTCACCCACACGCGTCCTCCACTTTGAATTATCGTGTCTGGCAGGGCAATACGAAAGGCCTGGCAGCCGTTACCACAGCCTGCTTCCAAAGGATCCCGCCGGAAGCGCTCTGCTGTGGTGGTAGAGACCGCCGCGCCGTCCACAAAGAGCGTAACATCAACGGGCTCGCCTGCAGGTCCCGCCGCCCAACCTTCGACACAAAACCCACGGATAGCTTCCAATTGCCCTTTAATCTTTGAAAGTGGATCCGGACGCCACTTTACGGGCCTCCCTTTTAACGTTCTGCCATTTTTAAGGCGGGCCGTAATTGTCAAAGGTTGGTTGATTTTTGAAAGTTCTGAAGCGACGGCGATTCGAAAGCCACAAGTTGCGCCTTTCGGGACTATTCCCGCTTTTTCAACGTCGTCCCGCGGCTCATTGGCGACGCCACGAGCAAGAACCTCACCAGCTTTAGTGACAATCTCGATTGCGGCTGGTCCAGATGGACCGACATACGCCCAACCGAGCGCAAACCCACCTGAGATACCATCAAAGTAACTGCGCTTTAACCTGAATATCATTTCATTCTTCTTTAGCAGTCAGGTCCTGCAGCGCCTCAAAAACATCATTCGCCCTTTTTGCTGAATCAATATCCGAAAAGTTCCAAATAGTATGAGACTGGCTTGTGGTTTCATTTATAGCCAAAAGCAATTCCTCAGAGCTCTCTGAAATGAAAAATTTCGCTTCCTCCAAAATTGGCGCAAAAACCTTTGCTCCCACAGGACCGTGCAGAATTACAGGTATACCCAACGCTCTTGCTTCCAACGCCAGCGCCGAATAGCCCGTGACGACGACATCCACCTGCTGCGCCAGTTCAGACCACGAAATCGTTGATGCGTTGGTTATCTCGACTTTATCACCCAATTTATGGTTTTTCAGCGACTCGTTCATTGCCGCGATCAGGTGCCGAGCAGTAGGGTGGAGACGAATTAACCAGTGCAATTGTTTTGGGCTGTTCTGAATAGCATCAAGCAAGGAGGGGGCCAAAAACTCACCTTCCTCCGCTGAAAATATCATATCTGGTTGGTGAGCGATAAGCACCGTTTGCCGGGTCGGCTTGGGTTTGGGTCGTTTCGACTCTAATGTCGCATCGTCTCGAATAGTCCAGGGCGCTCCGCCCACCAAGACCTTTGGCCGTTGCCGGTCATGCGGGAATCCGGATTCCACGCGCCGCGCCGTCCCTTCATTCCACACCCAAAACACATCTGGCACGCCGACATAGCCCGCCAATGGCGCTTCGAGAAAATCGTTAGATGGCGTACAACTATCGGCGTAACCATGCTGTATATCGACACTGACGATGCCTAAACGGCGCGCTGCAATGACAAAGGGGATTTGATACTGGTCATGGTATCGATGGACCAACAACACTTCCGGATTCAAACGACGGAGAATGTCTTCAGCGCCATGCACGCGGTCTAAAATTGTGGTCATACGCCGTAAAAGGTCTATTGGCGTTTCACCTGGGTCAAACCAATGTTCTTTTAGCCATGCAATCAGACGATGCGCTGTTTTCAGAAATCCCTGAATTTCCTCAGGGGGAATGCGTGAAGCGGCGCCCGCCCCGGTAAAGCGATACTGCAGCGGTGCCAACCTTGTTTTGCCACTAGAGACCGTGGGGTGGAATCGACATAATTTTGCAATTCCTATTTTTCCAGAAAAGAAGTCCAAAAGCGGGTCGGCGAGGCGGTCCAACGTACCGCCTTCGTAGTCCTGGGGAAGTTGGTGGAAAAGGATTTTTGGAAATTTCGACTGATCAACTTCACCAAACAAAACGGCATTGGGCAGGCGTAAAAGACTCGGTAACTTTTCAACAACAGCGTTTTCGCGCGGTTTCGAAGATTTCACCCGACCAGCGACGCCAACCTGCCCATATCGAAATGCAAGCTTCTGACTCAAGACACCGTAGACAACGGATCGGGCGACAGGCCAGACATGAACGCCATCCAGAACCCACTCAGATAGATTCAAGGAAATGGCGACATCCTGAATTGCCGCCTGCACGGTAGGCAGGTCAGGGAAATTTTGATCGCCCGTCAATCCCAAACCTTTTTCCAACAAATCGTATCCCTAAGTAATCGGACAATGGTCGTCAGGCATTCGTCCTAATGCTCTATTATAGGATTCGAGCATTAAAATATTGTAGGATTTTCCCTCCGCAAGAGACGGAAGCAAGCTTTGGCGTGCGAGTATATCCTGAAGAAGGAAATGACTCATGGCGCTCGCCATTGGCATCTCCATCTTTGACCCCGCCAACTCATCAAACGTACTCTCGACGCTTCCATCATCAAAGCGAATGACTGTTTTGTGGCTGCCGGACTGCACCGTGATCTCCGAGAGATCGTCATCGCCTTTCTGAAATTCGAGATTTAAAATCGCGTTGGACCGAGTCTTTGCAGATACGGCGCCAGAAAACTCTACTAAGGAAGCATCCCGGCGGTTTTTTTGAAGTGGAAAATCGATAGTCGTGTTGAGGGAGATAATTTCACTACCCGCTAAATATTGAAACAGATCAATAAAATGGACGCCATTACAACCTAGCCCCCTATCCCCGACACGGACGTTCAAATGTATAGGCTCACCTTCGTGAAGGCGTTTTAGGGCCTTTATTTGATCGACATAGCGATAGGGAACATGTGCGCGAACGTCAACTTTTGCTGTTTCTACCAAAGCACATGCGACCCGGTACTCCTCAACAGACTGGAACAATATTTTTTCCGTCAAAATGGACGTTACGCCAGCGTCCACAATTTGTTGCAACAATTGCAGGCGTCCGCTTGCAGATGTGGCCAGTACAGCCACATCAATTTCACCCTTTGGAACATCTTCTAAATCTATGAACCGAATTGTGTGGCGGG
>JAESSL010000201.1 GCA_016764135.1 Alphaproteobacteria bacterium | reverse complement strand
CGGAAGATGAGATTCAGGAAGCCGGCGCTGAGGGACGACCTGTCGTTTTGTTTCCCCTGGCGTTTGTGTCCGAACATGCGGAAACCCTTATTGAGCTGGATGTTGAATTTCGAAAATTGGCGGAATCCGCCGGAGCGCCAGCATTTATTCGGGTTAAAACGGTTGGCGTCGGCGCTGCGTTTATTGATGGCCTTGCGTCAATTGTGCGGTACGCGGTGCGAGACGATGCGAGAGCTGGCGTCACAAGGTCTGGCGATATTGGCGATAATCCGTGTCAGGGCCTGTTTTCCGGCTGCGCATTACGACGAAACCAGGATTAACGGTTTACGATGGACGATTTATATCTTTGGGTAAAAGTAGCGCATGTTATCGCTGTGATGTCATGGATGGCGGGTATTTTATATTTACCGCGGTTGTTCGTGTATCATGTCGACGCTGCGCCGGGCTCCGAGCAATCGGAGACGTTCAAAATCATGGAGCGTCGTTTGCTGCGGGGCATCATGAATCCCGCCATGCTGGTCGTCTGGGTGACGGGGCCTTATCTCGCGTATTTATCTGAATTTTATACCGAAGTCTGGTTTGGCGCGAAATTTCTATTGGTTATTGCGATGACGGGTTTTCACATGGCGATGGGTCGGTGGCGCAAAGCGTTCGAGCTGGGTGAAAATACAAAAAGTCAGAAATTTTTCAGATTCGCAAACGAGGGGCCCACTATTCTGATGTTTGGAATTGTAATCTTTGTCATTGTTAAACCATTTTAGGTTTAATTTTTTGGACTAAGAGGTCGGTTTAATTCTTAATTCTTCGGGATATGATTGATAGAATTAGGATTTCTTATTTGACTTCGTATATTCTTTTCTGTAATTGAACGGCATCGGCGTGGTTATGTTCTCCACAGCCTACTGAAACGATCTAGCGAATAAGAAGACACATACACAGATCTATTTTCCTCGCTAGGCTCGCGTTCCATTCATCATTCCCCAAAAATATCTGAAGTAGCAACATGCAACTCCAGGAACTTAAGAAAAAGACTCCCGCAGACCTATTGAAGTTTGCGGAAGAACTCGAAATCGAAAACGCCAGTATCTTGCGTAAGCAAGACATGATGTTTGCGATTTTAAAACAGCTTGCAACCAACGATGTGGCTATTTATGGCGACGGCGTGTTGGAAGTGCTCTCAGACGGGTTCGGATTTCTTCGATCCCCTGAATCAAATTATTTGCCAGGTCCGGACGACATATATGTCAGTCCCAGTCAGGTGCGGCGGTTTGGATTACGAACCGGCGACACCGTAGACGGGCAAATACGAGCGCCTAAAGACAACGAGCGTTATTTTGCGCTGTTGAAGGTTAAAAAGATTAATTTCGATGAACCTGAAAGTGTTCGACATCGTATTAATTTTGATAATTTAACGCCGCTTTATCCTGAAGAAAGATTGATCCTCGAATGCGATGAGGAAAAAACGAAGGATTTTGCGCCGCGTGTTATTGAGCTTGTGGCGCCGCTCGGTAAAGGCCAGCGCGCGTTGATTGTTGCACAGCCAAGAACCGGTAAAACCGTGATGCTTCAAAGCATTGCGCATTCAATTACGTCGAATAACAAAGACGTTTATCTGATCGTTCTGTTGATTGACGAACGTCCGGAAGAAGTCACCGATATGCAACGGTCTGTTGAAGGGGAGGTCGTAAGCTCCACATTTGACGAACCGGCGTCCCGTCACGTTCAAGTTGCAGAAATGGTGATCGAAAAAGCCAAGCGATTGGTCGAACACAAACGCGACGTCGTCATTTTGCTGGATTCCATTACCCGGTTGGCGCGGGCCTACAACACTGTCGTGCCAAGTTCCGGCAAGGTGCTGACTGGTGGCGTCGACGCCAACGCGTTGCAGCGTCCCAAGCGTTTCTTCGGTGCGGCGCGTAACATTGAAGAAGGCGGGTCTCTTACAATCATCGCCACGGCGTTGATTGATACGGGTAGCCGTATGGACGAAGTCATTTTTGAAGAGTTCAAGGGTACCGGTAACTGCGAAATCGTCCTTGATCGCAAACTTTCCGACAAACGGATGTTCCCCTCCATCGACATCACCAAGTCCGGCACCCGCAAGGAAGAGTTGCTGGTGGCGAAGGGTGATTTGGCCAAGATGTGGATGCTGCATCGGATCCTGATGCCGATGGGCGCGATGGACGCCATGGAGTTCCTGCTTGATAAACTCAAGCATACCAAAAACAACGCCGATTTCTTTGATTCAATGAATCAATAGACTGCAAGGGTGATAAAGCGCGCTTATTTAAAAAAGCGCGCGGCCCTGGCGGATGGTGTTTTCTAAATTTTCTAAAACAGTCGAGCGGATATAGCGTAATTATTGCGCCATCGCTCAGCTATTTTCGGGCGCGTTTCTTTCTGAAGTTTTAAAATTCCAAACGCTTCGTTCCCCGTGTTTTAGCGGGGTTCGGTATTGTTATAAGACCTAATTCTAGACAAATCTGATTTATCGGACACTAAATATAGATAAATTTCACCAAAAAAACTTCATTTATAGTTTCTACGTATGAAACCTCGTTTGATTATATATTTACAGAAAACCCGACGTTTCAACGCGTTATATTCCTCTTGTTAGGATTCTTTCAAAGTATTGAAAAAAAAGACCAAATTAGGGAATAAACCTAAAATGGCCTTTTATGAGAAACTCTTTAAAAGCAATCTACATATTGATGAAATACTCTTAGAGTATTGTTATTATTGATATTTTTATGGTTTCTAACAGTGAGTTCAAGGTTGGAGGATCGTGGACCCTGTTGTTTCCCGCGCTTCCAACGCTCGGTGGGCGGCGGCGGCGTCTTTAAGAGGAAAACGTTGATTAATTTCGATTTTCAAACCCTTCGCCACCGCTTCAAACAGCTCTTTTGCGGAGTTTTGTAAATCTTCTGATTTAGCGGTGTAGTTGACCAGAGACGGTCGCGTAAAAAAGAGCGACCCTTTGGCGGCCAGGATGCCGGGATTGAAGGGCTCCAGAGGGCCAGACGCGTTTCCGAAGGAAACAAACATGCCCATGGGTGACAGACAGTCCAAGCTACCGTCAAACGTATCTTTGCCGATGGAATCATAGACGACTGGGACGCCTTCGCCGTTGGTGATGTCGCGAACCCGGTCCGTAAAATTCTCTCGCGTATAGATTATGGTGTGATCGCAACCATGTGATTTCGCCAGTTCAGCCTTTGCGTCGGAGCCGACGGTGCCGATGACGGTTGCGCCTAATTGCTTCAGCCACTGACAGGCAATGAGGCCAACGCCGCCTGCAGCCGCGTGTAGCAGCACGGTCTCGCCGGCCTTTACGCGGTAGGTGGTTCTGATGAGGTACTGGACCGTCATGCCTTGCAGCATCATGGCGGCGGCGGTGTCGTCGCTGATGGAGTCCGGAAGCGCGACGACCCGGTTGGCGGGGATGATGCGGGATTGGGTATAGGCGGCCGGCGGCCCGGAGGCGTAGGCGACGCGGTCCCCGATGGACAGGGTGGTCACGCCGTCGCCAACAGCGTCGATAGCGCCAGCGCCTTCCATCCCGATGGTGGCGGGATAATCCAGCGGATACAGACCTGTGCGATGGTAACAATCGATATAATTCAGGCCAACAGCGGTTTGTTTAATGCGAATTTCACCAGGCCCTGGCTCAGCGGTCGCAACTTCTTCCCATTTAAGAACGTCTGGGCCGCCAGGTTCGCGCATTACGATTGCATGTGTCATTGATCGTCGTCTCCCTTATGGATTTATAGGTTTTCAAGCATGGCCAAAGACTATCGGTTCCGGTCAGCGCTGTCACCTCAGGTCGGGCGGATGGCGTAAAGGCGATGTTTCCGCGTTAATCGTCCGTTTTTTCGGTGGTTTCCGTTAAGGCCAGCTTGAGTTTTTGCGGATCAGTTACCGGGGCGGAGCAAACCGGGCCTCGACAGATATAGGCGGTCGGTTTTCCATCAATGGCGGTCTTGCCGTGCGCGGGATGGCTATCGGGTAGGGAGGCCGTCGCGTCCGCCTCTGGCGGGACGACTGTGACGATACGGTTTGGCAAAGACAGATCATAGATGATTTTTTTCATGTCCTTGCTTTCGGCTTCATGGGCGACAATCACGATCTGCGTTGCACTTTGCAGAAATTCCGCGCTGTTCAGCAGGGTCGATAAGGGAAAGAAGTTTTTAGCGGCGGCGCCGGAGAAAGCGGTGATAATTTCTTCGGAACGGGTTAAATACTCAGTATTTCCCGTCAGGTAATAAAGACGGGCGCAAATATTCGCCATCATGCCATTCCCCGAAGGAACGGCGTTATCGTTGGCGGATTTGGTGCGGGCGATAAGGTCCGGCGTGTCATTGGCGGCGAAAAAGTATCCACCGGTTTCCGGATCCCAATAATGTGTATTGGCTGTCGCGACCCATTCTTCCGCTTGTTTCAGATACGCTGGGTCCTGAGTGGCTTCGTATAGAGACAAGGCCGCGCGGGTCATGGCGGCGTAATCGTCCAGCGTCGCGGGGTGATTGGCGCGCCCGTCTCGCCAGGCATGTATCAGCCGGTCGCCGTTGGAGAGGTTCTTCTGCACGAAAGAGAAGGCGCGTTTCGCCATATCGACCCAGTCTGGCCGTTGCAGCGCCAGGCCAGCCTTGGTCAGCGCAACAATGGCGAGGCCGTTCCAATCCGCCAGCACCTTATCGTCCAACCCCGGCCGGACACGCGACCGGCGATGGGATAACAACATTACCCGGCTGTTCCGCAGACTTTCTTCTGTGGCGGCGTCCATAATCGATTGGGTCTTCAACCGGTTTAAAATATTGGTGTTTTCCCAGTTTCCATCCGGCGTAACATCGTAAAAGGCGCGAAACAGAGGGGCGTTGGCGCCGAGAATCTCGTCAATTTCCGCAGCGCTCCAGACATAAAATTTACCTTCCACGCCTTCGCTATCGGCGTCCAGCGCACTGTAAAGTTCACCATCGGGCCCGGTCATTTCCGCCTGAAGCCATTCGATTGTTTCTGCAATTCTCTGTTCGTAGAGAACATCTCTGGTTTCTTGCCAGACCAGTGTCAGGAGCTCGATAAGCTGCGCATTGTCGTACAGCATTTTTTCAAAATGCGGCGCCAGCCAGCGCTCATCG
>JAESSL010000200.1 GCA_016764135.1 Alphaproteobacteria bacterium | reverse complement strand
TTATCGGGGTTCTCATTATGTTGCGTCCCGATCCGGATATTTTCCGTGTTGTCGCATTTCTGCCATTGCTGGCGGCGTGCAGCGGCGCTCCGGGATCTTGTGACGCGCAAGATCAGCACCGGCGAATCCTCCATCGCGATTTTGTGCTTCTCCACCACCGCAGTGCTGATCGCCGGATCCATGAGCCTTTTTTATGAAAGCGCACCACTCAATCTGGCGGATCTTCCGGTGCTCGCCATATCCGGTTTCTTGCAAGGCGCGGCGCATTTTATCCTGATTGAAGCCTTCCGCCATGGCGAAGCGGCGGTCATTGCGCCCTTCAAATATTCAGCGCTTCCCTGGGCGGTGATGTATGGGTTTTTCATGTTTGGCCATGTGCCGGATATCTGGATACTCGCTGGGGCGATTCCGGTAATTTTCAGTGGTCTGTATATTCTGCACCGGGAACGATTACGCCGTTAATCGGGTTTGGCGGTCTGAAATAGAGTCACGCCAGTTGTTTCTTGAGCTTTAGGCACAGCGCTTCGGCGTCTTCCTCCGGTGTGTTGGTAAAGCCAAAGACCAATGCGTTATGGCCTCTGTCGACAAGGGCGTTCTCCGATAACGCCTGGATGGCGACGCCGTGTTTTGCGGCGCGCGCAACAAGCTCAACGTCTGACAGGTGGCCGGGCAGGCCCGCGATGATGTTCATGCCTCCGCCTTCCAGATGAATATCGAGCATGTCCGGAAAGGTTTTGGATAACGCCGCCGCCAGCACGGTGCGGCGTCGCGCATACAGCGTTCGCATGCGTTTCAGGTGCCGCGTAAAATGTCCTTCGATCATGAACTGGGCGGTGACCGCTTGTTGCAACGTCGCGACGCCAGCGGCGTGGAACTGCACCGCCTGCTCCAGACGGTCCAACACTTCATCCGGCGCGACAAGGTATCCCAACCGTAAACTCGGATAGAGCGTTTTACTGAAGCTGCCCGCGTAAAGTACGCGACCTTGCGCATCAAGGCTCTTCAGGGCAGGTAGTTTTTTGCCTGAATAATGAAATTCCCCGTCGTAATCATCCTCGATAATCCAGGAATCATTCTCGCTGGCCCATGACAGCAGCGCCATACGGCGCGGCAACGACATGGCGACGCAGGTCGGGCTGTGATGCGACGGGGTCACGATTGCAAGCCGGGCGTCCGGCGCCAGATCAACGCCGTCCTGCACGCGCAGACCGTCCGTATCAACACCAATGGGAACGGCCTGCGCGGTTGAGTTCTGGATCGCCAATTGAGCACGAAAATAGCCGGGGTCCTCGAGCCAAACCTTGTCGCCGGGGTTCAGGATAGTGTGGATCGCCAAATCCAGCGCGCCCTGATAGCCGCCGGTGATGATGATGTTGTCGGGGGCGCAATGGATGCCGCGCGAAAGCGCGAGATATTGCGCAATCGCGTCCCGCAAGGGCCAATACCCGCACATATCGGGATACGTCATGTCGCTTTCCCCAACCATTCGCGCCTGACGCGCGGTCAGACGAGACCATAACTTACGGGGAAACACGTCCAGCGCCGGCAAGCCCAATTGAAACGGCGATGGTTTTCGCGGGCGGTTGTCCCAACGCCCCGGTCGCGCTGTTCTGGTCTCTTTCTTGGCCTCGTCGGTGACTTTGTCCTTGTCGGGGGCGAGGATTGGCAAATTCGATAACTGAGTGGATATGATGCTGCCGCGCCGTCCGTCCCGCATCAAATAACCTTCGGCGGAGAGCAGGGCGTAGGCTTCCTCCACCGTGCCGCGCGCGACGCCCAACTCGCTGGCGAGGCTGCGTGAGGACGGCACATGGTCGCCGGGACGCAGGGAACCTGAGCGAAAGGCGTCCCGGAAGCGTTCGTAGATTTGCCAGTAAAGCGGGGCGGCGTCTTGCCGGTCTATGGTGAGCGCAGAGGCGTCCATGACGATCTTAGCGTTAATTTATGGTCCAGTAATTTTATTAAGTTATGGATCTTAATAATAGTCCAAAATTCCATATGCTTGGCAACGTCAATTCGCCACTCACCAGAAAGAACCGCGTATGTCCGTTGAACGATTGAATTATGAAAAAATCGCGCCCGCCGCCTTGAAGGCGCTTCTTGGCGTCGAGACTTATGTACAACAATCAGGTCTGGGCATTGATCTGATTGAATTGGTGAAGCTGCGCGCTTCGCAAATCAATGGCTGCGCCTATTGCATCAATATGCATACGCAAACCGCGCGGGCGCATGGCGAAACGGAACAACGTCTCTACTTGTTGAACGCATGGCGCGAAGTGAATCTCTATACGCCCCGGGAGCGCGCGGCGCTGGCCTGGACCGAGGCCCTGACGCTGGTGGCGGAAAGTCAGGCGCCGGATAGCGATTATACGCCCCTTCAGGATCATTTTTCTGAGAAGGAGGTTATCGACCTGACGGTTCTTATTGCGCAGATCAATTCATGGAACCGGATGGCTGTCGGGCTGCGGAAGCAAGTACCGGATGCGTTGGCATGACGGCGACCGTCGGGTGTTCCGAGGTTGGTGAAATATGTCAGGCGGACTCCGCAGCGGAGATTGCGTCCAGTTTTGCGTTGATGCGCGCGTTGCGGCCACATCTTGGCGACGTTGGCTCCTATGTCGACCAGATTGGCCGCCAGATGAGCGACGGGTATGGTTTGCTTCTGGCGCGCGCGACTGTCGGGTCGCCGCCACTTGGTCTTGCCGGATACAGGATCATGGAAAACACCATTTACGGTCGATTTATATATGTCGATGATCTGGTGGTGGATGATGCAATGCGTGGCAAGGGCGTTGGCCGGGCGCTTCTGGATCATGTCTCGGGCATAGGGCGAGCGCGGAAGTGCCGCCAACTGGTTCTCGACACCGGCCTTGGAAACAATCTGGCGCAGCGTTTCTACTACAGGGCTGGATTGCTTGCGACGGGCATGCATTTTGCGCAAACGCTCGATATCGAAAATGTTGATGAATAAGAAAACGGGAGACGGCAGGGGGGATGAAAGAAATTTTGTGGTTGAATTGCAGCGCGCGCGGTGCGGCGTCTTTAAGTTTTCAGGCTGGCCAGAAAATGATTGCGTCGCTGACGCGTCAATCGCCGGGCGCGCATGTCAATCGCCGCGACTTGGCGACAGACGCCATTCCCTTTATCGATGCGGCGTATACGGCGCATATGTATCTGGATGAAACGGCGGCGCGAGACGAACCCAGCCTTCAAGTTTCGGAGGCGCTCATCAAAGAACTGATGCGGGCGGATATTCTCGTGGTGAGCACGCCGATGCACAATTTTACGGTTCCGGCGCCCCTCAAGGCGTGGATTGATCAGGTATTGCGGATCAATCGAACTTTCGTGCGCACGCCGCGTGGCAAAGAAGGGCTTTTGACCGATAAGCCCAGCTATATTCTCGTATCGGCCGGGGGCGGCGTTCTTGGAGAAGACGCAGGCCAACCGGACTTCCTGACGCCGTATTTACATGCCGTACTGAAGACTATTGGCCTTACGGACGTATCGTTCTTTTATCTGGAAAAGATGGCCGGCGGCGCCCCGCCACCCCAGGAAGTGTTTGATGCGTTACAGCTGGAAATCTCCGAAAGGCTCTCGGGTCAAGCGGAGTTGGCTACCGCGCGCCCTTGACCTTGATGGTGGAAATGGTGATGTCGCCCCCGGTGTTGGTCACGGTCAGCCCCCGCCAATCATCGCGGAACCCTCTGTCGGTTATCGTAAAGAGCGTGGCGCCGTCCAGCGTCACGATCATCGCGCCGTCCGCCGCGCGGGTCCAGACCAGCTCATGGGCTGTTTTTAACGTCAGGACGGTCGGCGAGGTTGCGATGTCGATTGCGCCTCGCGCGCCGCGCCGTTCAAGCCGGAAGCCGTGTTCAGCGGCGTGGATGAGCGTATATCCGGTGCGGCGGTCCGCGGTCTGGAAAAAGCCGATCCCAAACGCCTCGCTCAGCGCTTCCGCTCGAAAGTTTATGGTGAGTGAAAAGGCGTTGGTGACGGGGGCGGTCAGGTGAATTTCGCCGGGTCGCGTATTTTGGGGCATTTCCGCTGGCGCTGTCGCTTGTCGTCGCGGCTCTTCGCGGCTCCGGCCCTGATTTAGGATCTGCCCCAATAAGATTGCGGCGATATCTTCGGGTCGGTCCTGGCGCGGGGCGGGCTCTTCGCGCGTGGCGATGCGCGCGGGCTCAACGGTCAGGCTGCGAAGGCCGCCGGAATAGGGCGTTTCAAAAAAACCGCTATCGACAATCCACGCTGGATTTCTGGTAAAGTCTCCGTCGCGAAAGCTGTCCTGAATGAGGAGCGCGGGCCACGGGTCGCTGTATTTGTTGGCGAGCGTGCGAAGGTCGCTCAAAAATCGCGGGTCGGCGGCGCGCGCGTGATCCGCTTCGTCGACAAGGGCGCGCAGATCCTGAACAATTGATTCGAGTTTGTCCGGTTTTTGGCGCCAGGATTCGTATCGCGACTGGGCCTGCGTTGCGGAAATGTAAAGCGGGCCCGCGACAAACAGCAGGGTAAACAGCGTAGATTTCCAGATTTTCATGAACGGAGCCTTTCTGACATCTAGATATTAATCCTGCCCCCTATAGTATGCAGGATAAGGCGAACGAAGGGAATGGGACGACGGGCATGGAACACGACGAACAGGGATTAGCGCTATCGACGACGAGCGCTGCGGCGGCGACGGCTTATCGCAAGGCGGTGCGCCATGTTCTGGAATATCGGCTGGATGCGCCAACGCATATGGCGGCGGCGTTGGAGGCCGATCCGGATTTTGTGATGGGCCATTGTCTCAAGGGGTTGATGATGTTGGGCGCGCAATCGACGCGCGTGCTGGATGATGTGCGGCCCGCTCTGGACGCCGCCGAGGCAAGGCTCAACGGCGCCACGGATCGCGAACGCGCCAATGTCGCGGCGCTGCGCGCCCTTTATGAAGGCGACAAGCGCAAGGCCAGCGCCATCTATGAGGCGCTTTTAACGGAAGACCCGACGGATTTATTCGCCTTGCGTCAGGTGACCCATGCGCTGTTCTGGACGGGACGCAGCAACGATTTGCGCGATTATGTCGCCGCCGTTCTGGGTGGCTGGGACGAAAAGACGCCGGGATATGGCAATGTTCTGGGCATGTATGCGTTTGGCCTGGAGGAAAGCGGCGAATACGCGGCGGCGGAAGCCAATGGCAAGCGCGCCTTTGAAATCAGCAATGACGATCTATGGGCGCTGCATGCGGTCGCTCATGTTATGGAAATGCAAGGGCGGCTGGACGATGGCGTTGAATGGCTGACGCGCCCGCAGGATATGTGGGATGACCGAAACCCGTTCAAGGGGCATCTATGGTGGCATCTGTCGCTGTTTCACCTGGAGCGCGGTGAGTACGACCGTGTCTTGGCGTTTTATGATGATTCAGTGCGGACGGATGATTCTGACTTCTACATCACCATCCAGAATGCGGCGTCCTTGTTGATGCGGCTGGAGTTTCTCGGCGTTGATGTGGGCGAGCGCTGGGCAGCGTTGGCTGATACCTGCGAATCGCGCGTTGGCGATCTGGGGCTGGCGTTCACGACGGCGCACGACATGATCGCGCTCGCCATGGATGGGCGAACGGAGGCGGCGGGCCGTTTGATGGAGAGCCTGCGGAATTATGCGCAGCAGCCTCCGGAAAACACCACGGCGTCGGTGATGGCGCCTGTGGCGATCCCCCTATGCGATGCGATCGGCGCTTATGGTCGCGGCGATTATGCGATGGCGGCGGATTTGTTGACGCCCCTGCGCGCGGACTTTGTGCGCACGGGCGCCAGCCATGCGCAACGGGATCTGTTTTCCCAACTTCTGATCGAATCGACAATCCGCGCGGGCCGCACAAAACAAGCCCGCGCGTTGCTGTCCAGTCGGGTCCGCGCCAAACCGCATGGGGTGGGCGGTTGGGCGAAATACGCCGACGCGTTGGGTGAATTGGGCGATGACGTCGGGGCCGAAGCCGCGCTGGAGCATGCGGCGCATTACAGCGTTCAGGCTGACTAATCCGCGAGAAACGCCTTGGTTTCGCGGAGAAACAGGTCCAGCTGATCATGCTGCACCCAATGTCCGGCATTGGCGACATTGATCAGACGGGCGTCCTGAAAATGCGCCATGCGGCCATCCTTCTCCGGGTCGCTGGCCCAGCTTTCCTCACCTCTGAACAGCAGGGTCGGGCAGGTGATGCGGGCGCACAGGCGTTCGCGCTCCGCATCTGAAATTCGCAGCGGTAAATCAGCGCGGATGTAATTGTCGAATTTCCAGCTATAGGTGCCGTCTTCGTTTTGATTGGCGCCATGGACGGTCAGATGACGCGCTTGTTCCGGCGTCAGATGCGGATTGGCTTCCTGCATCCGTTGGAACGCTTCCTCGATGCTTTGATATTTTCGGACCTCGCGACCGGAAAAACGCCGCAGGATATTCACCCAGCCATGCGCCCGTTCCTCGATTGGTTTTTGCGTCCGGGGCTTGCCGTCTTTGGTCGGTCGATTGCCCAGGCCTTCGATAACGACCAGTTTGGAAACCTTCTCCGGATACAATCCTGTATAGATCAGGCTCACGGCGCCGCCCAGTGAATGGCCGACAATTTTAACCGGACCCAGATGCGTCTGCTCGATCAGCTGGGCGATGTCATACACATAATCCAGCAGGGTGTAGGTGCCGCCGATCATCCATTGTGAATCGCCGTGGCCGCGCAGATCCGGTGCGATAATATGATATTCGTCGCGCAGGGCGTTGGAGACCCAGTCCCAGTTGCGGCAATGATCGCGCCC